>CAWWAF010000019.1:0-43467 GCA_963934795.1 uncultured bacterium | reverse complement strand
AATTGCTCAGATGAAATTAGTATCGACAGCCGGTCTTTCGCAAGCGTCGCCTGCTGGACGCGACGCTGATCCGGTGTATTGGACCACGTCGACATCGTTCATGTATTAGAAAAGGGGTCGCGAAGACCATGGAAGCCATTATCGACAACCTGAAAGTGGAGCGGGCAGCATTGCTGTCTGGGCTCGCCAAGATTGAAGCGGCCCTGGCCGCGTTGACGGGCGGGACCACCGCCGCCGCGCCGGCGCGGGCGACTGCTGGAACCGCGGCCCCAGCGCGCCGCCGTCGTCGAAAGATGACGGACGAGCAGAAGCGGGCCATTTCAGCCCGCATGAAGAAGTCCTGGGCTGCTCGCAAGCGCCGCGCCGCCCGTCAGTAGCACGCCACTGTTGTGCGATGGACGTGGGCGACCGGCCCGCGTCCGTCATTCCTCCCTCGACTCCGTCCCTCCTTTCGTCTTTCCTGACTCTGTTGCGATCGTCCACGTGCCCTGTGACGGGAACGGGGCCGTCGCGTGCGACCTGCCGGGTGCGTCTTAGTGATGCGCCTGCCACGACACGGCGCACCGAATCTGGCAGAATGACGCGGCTGCTACCATCTTCGCTGTTCCACTAATCCGGTCAGCCGATCAGCCGGACCGACGAGAGCACGATGCACCCACTCAAGGAAGCGATTCGCGCGGAGACGCGACGTCAGTTCTTTGGTACTGCCGCCACAGGTATCGGGGGCCTCGCGCTCGCCACCCTGCTGCCAACTGGCGCGTTCGCGTTGTCCCGAGGCCACGGCATGGTCGGGGGACTGCCATCGCTGCCGCATTTCGCTCCGCGGGCCAAGCGGTGCATCTATCTCCACATGTCTGGTGCCCCTCCGCAAATGGACCTGCTCGACTACAAGCCGAAGATGCAGGGGCGGTATGGAACGGAGCTACCCGAGTCGATTCGACGGGGTCAGCTGACGCCGATGTTGTCGGGGCAGTCACGATTCCCGGTTGCACCGTCGGTGTTCCGGTTCTCACAGCACGGGCAGAGCGGTGCCTGGTTTTCAGAACTGCTCCCCCATACCGCGAGCATGGCGGACGATTTGACGGTGATTCGCTCGATGCACACCGATGCGACCAATCACGAGCCGGGCATCACGTTTCTCCAAACGGGTCGCCAGAGCCCCGGGCTACCGTCGATCGGGTCCTGGTTCTCGTACGGCCTTGGCAGCATGAACGACAATTTGCCAACCTTCGTGGTCATGAACGCGGAGCGCAGCCATCCGCGCGCGGGGGTTCCGGCCATGTCCGGCAATCTGTGGAGCGCCGGGGGGCTGTCGCCGGCGCACGCCATGGTCGGGCTGCGCGCCGGATGTGACCCCGCGCGGTATCTCAAGCATGCGTACGGCGTCTCGCCCGCCATCCGCCGCTCGATGCTGGACGGGGTGAGCGACATGCATCCGCTACCGCAGGACCCGGCCGGCGATCCAGAGACCCTCGCGCGCATCGAGCAGTCTGAGATGGCGTGCAAGCTGCAATCAGCTGTACCCGAACTGACGGATCTCTCGAGCGAGCCGGACAGCACGTTCGAGCGGTGGGGTGAAGAAGCCAAACACGTGGGAAAATTTCAGAACGCAGCGCTCATGGCGAGACGACTCGTCGAGCGTGGTGTGCGCTTCGTCCAGATCCACCACCGAGGCTGGGATGTCCATGCGTTCGCCCCGCAGGTCTTGCCAGCGCAGTCCCATGACGTCGACCGTGCGGCGTGGGCCCTCATTCAGGATCTCAAAGAGCGGGGCCTTTTCGATGAGACATTGGTCATCTGGGGAGGCGAGTTTGGTCGGACCATGTATGCACAGGGCCGGTTGACGCCCACCGAGTATGGCCGTGACCACCACCCGCGGTGTTTCAGCGTGTGGATGGCCGGTGGCGGGGTAAAGGGAGGGGCCGTCTACGGCGAGACCGATGATTTTTCCCACAACATCGTCAAGGACCCGGTGCACGTCCGTGACTTCCAGGCGACGATCCTGCACCTGTTCGGTATCGACCACGAGCGTTTCGCGTACGCCCATGGCGGCCGTGAGGCACGACTGACCGGGTCAGGCCCGGCGCGCGTCGTGCACGAGGTCGTGGCCTAGCACGCCCATGGTGAACGTCCCGCCTCGCACCGAGAACGGTGCCGGACCGGCCGAACAAGGCGAGACGTGTTCCCGGGACTGCACGACGGGTGGCTAGTGCCCGGCACGGGAAATGCCCCACGACGCGCCGAACCCGACGAGCGCCAGCACGGACCCACCAAGGACCTGCGGGAAGGACGGGGCGACCGCGACCGTGCGGTAGTCTTCCGGGTCCACCGACGCGACGAGTCGCGCGCTCGTCAGCGCGACACCCCGGACGATGTCGCCAATCTCCGGCGGGACCGGCTCGCTGAAGGGCCAGAGGCCGATCACGGCGCCGCACAACAAACCCAAGAGAAACCCGAGGGTCGCACGTTCATAGTTCGCCAAGAGCGTGCGTACGAGGGTGCTGACACCGACCACGCCGAGACCAACACCAAGTGCCACGGGCACCAACACGTGCAGCGTGTAGAGCGCGGCGACCCAGTCGCCGGTGCGTGCGCCGTCGGCCGCCAGGGCAACCGCGTCGACGATCGCGCGATACTGTCCGAGGACCAACAGCAGATAGGCGCCCGAAAGGCCCGGCAGGATCATCGCGGCACCACCGGAGAAACCGGCTGCGGCGAGCATCGCATAGGCAGCTGGTCCGGGAGTGGCCTGACTCCCGATACGTTCCGGGTTCGTCAGTGCCAGGATGGCCATCAGCCCCACGGCGATCGTCGCGCTCGTCGCGACGGTGATGTCGAGCGGCCGGAGCATCCGCCACAGGAGCGGGGCACCGCCGAGCGTGAGGCCGATGAAAAGGCAATACATGGCCCACTGATGTCGGTCTAGCAGGTTGCCGATGATTCCGGCAAAGCCCGCGATGGCAAGGCCGGCCGCCCCGACGACGCAGGCCAGCATAAGGACCACCTTCGGGCGGAACTTCAAGGTTGAGACTTCTGCGACCCCGCTGATGAATTGTGGGTAGATTCCGACCGCGAGCAGCATGGTGCCACCCGAAATACCTGGGACCAGGTTGGCGAGGCCCATGAACGCGCCCCCGATGACACTTCTGGTAGCAATGGCCGCGTGACGAAATTGCGCGATGTCGAGATGCGTGTCGCCTGAGGTTCGTTGCATGGTGACTGCGAATTGCGGTGGGGCGGCGACTAGCCGCCCCACCGGTGTGACCCTGTCCGCGTGCAGCGGGGTGTGGTTAGTTGGCAGCGAAGCAGTAGAAGAGACCGGCCCCGCCCGTGGCGACGAGCGCCTCTTGGCCGCATCCACGGCTCGGATGCGATGAGTTCCACGAGCCGTTCCCTCCGCCCTGCTTATCCGAATGGCCGAGCTGGGCTGTCCCGTCGCCATTGGTTGTCCAGTTGTTGCAGGTGTGGTCCGCGCCATCCGCATACGTACGGCCGTTTGGCTGAGACCCGGTCAAAATGTCGTGCTGGTTGGGCGAGTCGCCGACGCCGTTGACCCGGTCACCGTTCTCGGTCATGGAGATGACCTTTCCGAGCGCGTTTCCCAATTGTGCCAATTCGAGCGTGTCGCCATGAAGGGAGGCGACGTCCGCCGCGACGCGTCGTCGGCCACCGCTGGAGTACCACGGTCCACTGCCGATCCGATCGCGCGCGTTCACCGCGTTCGGTCCCTGCGTGCTGAGGTACGCGCGCCAGGTCGAGTCGCCCCGATCGGCCCCTGTGGCCAAGCGCTGGCAGTGGGCATCCGCCCCGGCCAGGCCCCCGAGATTGGCTCCGTCTCCCAGGCCGACGCTGGTCACGAAGAACGACATCGGTTCCGGCGGTGCCTGTTGCGCCAGGGTCGCGTACGACGTGCACGCCACCGCGACGGCGACGACTAACGATGCTCTCTGTTGTCTGCTGAATTTCATGTTCTGACCTCCGCGTTCAGGGGCTGTTCGGTGGTCACCGGAACGCGTATGTTGCCAGCGTGACCATTCACGATCTGGACTGCAATTCTCTCACGACCATCGATTTCTGAGCGACATCGTCGTGTCGCGACCTTCGCAAGCCGTGGGCGAGGGGCGCCACATCCTAACGGTTCGCCGGCGCCTCTGTGCGGACCCACGCACGCAGAGGCAACTGGCGGCTCGGCGTTGTGTCATGCGAAACGGGCTTGTGGGTAGTCCCATCCGGTGTCGTGTCGCGTACGGCTTGCGGCCCTCACGCTGGCGATGTCGGTGTCGTGCTGCCTGTCGCGCGGTCGGGGGCATGTGGTGGAGTGTCGCCGCGCCGTGCCAGCTAGACACGAACTCCCTCGGTTGGGAAGCGACTGGTGAGTCTTATCGTGCCGCAACCAGGCCGCAACGAATCCGCAACTAGGCGGCAGCCATGTCAGTAGGCGCTCTTAGATGGTGTTACTATATGGATATAGCGTCGTTGCTATTGCAACTTAAGAGAAAGGACCTCGATGGATACGATTATTCAGCAACTGGAAGACGAGAAGGAAGCACTAACGGGAAGGCTCGGAGCGGTGGATGCGGCGCTTGCCGCGCTGCTCGGTGGGTCCGCGCCAGCAAAACGCGTGGGACGTCGCCCGATGACAGCCGCAGAGCGGCGAGCGGTTTCAGAGCGTATGAAGAGGTCGTGGGCAAAGCGAAAGATGCAGATGGGTACGAACAAGAAGTAGGATTCTCATCACGTGCTGCATTAGGCCAAGATGACACACGCTAGCCATATGGACCGGGTTAGAGCCACAGGCTGACCGCGTAGTTGTTTGTGTTCGATTCCCCTTCCGATCAACCGGGCGTGACGTCCGCCCTGCGGGACGCTCACGCTGCCTCCAAACGAAACTGCACCGCCTCAGCCAGATGCTCGACGCCGATCCGTTCCGCGTCTGCGAGGTCGGCGATGGTAAGGGCCACTCGTAGTAGTCGGTGACAACTCCGCGCTGACAGGTGGAACCGGCGGCTGGCGGCGTCGAGCACGCCCACGCCGGATGGGCCGAGGGAGCAGTGGCGGGCAAGCGCGACGCCCTCGATGCGCGCGTTTGTCGGGCTAGCGGCTGCGGGCCCGTGCCGCGCGCACCGGTTGTCGCACGCGCGCCGACGACTCGCCGGGCGCTGCCTCCGTGAGCGCCGCGAATGGCACGGCTGGTACCCAGACGCCCAGATCGATCCGTTCCCGGATGGGGCCCGAGAGTCGTCCTCGGTAGCGGTCGATGGCCTGCGGCGTGCAGCGGCAGGCGCGTCGCTCGTCTTCTTAAAATTCACATGAGCAGGGGGGCATGGCGACGAGCATGAACCGGGCCGGGAAGACAGCGGTATGCGCGGCTCTCGCGTTCCGGATAGTGGCCTCTTCGAGAGGTTGTCGCAGGGCGTTGAGAACATGGCGGGCGAACTCGGCGGTTTCGTCGAGCAAGAGTACGCCGTTATGAGCGAGGCTGATCTCATCCGGCCGCGGTACGCTCCCGCCGCCGAACAGTGCCACGTTGGAGGTGGTGTGATGGGGTGCGCGGAACGGTGCCACGCGAAGGAGCCCGGCAGCCGGGGGAAGAAGCCCGGCGACCGAGTGGATGGCGGTGGTTTCCAGCGCCTCTTCCGGCGTCAGGGGCGGGAGAATCCCTGGCAAGCGCCGAGCGAGCATGCTCTTGCCGGCTCCGGGGGGGGGCCGACGAAAAGCAGGTTGTGCCCACCTGCCGCTGCGATTTCCAGGGCTCGCCGCGCCAGCGCCTGACCCTTGACGTCAGCGTGGTCCGTCACGCCGATCTCGTTGTCTGTTTGACTGGAGCCGTTCGCCTGCGGGGCGCGGTGGGATGGGTGCGCCTGGGCCTCCGTCAGGACCGCCACGGCCTCTCGCAGTGAGGTGACTCCCACGACAGTCAGCCCGGACACGAGCGATGCTTCTGTGGCGTTTGCGGCCGGCAGGACCATCGAGCGGACACCGCCGCGCCGCGCACGAGCTGCGATGGGCAGCGTGCCGAGAACGGACCGCACCGCGCCATCGAATGACAGCTCGCCGAGGACCAGGATGTCATCGAGATGTCGCAGCGGCAGCAGGCCAGAGGCGGCCAGCGCGCCGAGAGCAATCGGCAGATCGAAGGCGCCCCCCAATCTTCCGAATATCCGCTGGGGAGAGATTCACGGTGACGCGTCGTTGTGGGAATTCGAACCCGGAATTGCGTACCGCGCTTTACACCCGTTCTCGCGATTCGCGCACACTGGCATCGGGTAGCCCGACCATCGTGATCGCTGGCAACCCTCCGTCCGAGACATCCACCTCGACATCGATCGGGTACGCGTCGATGCCGAACGTTGCGGCTGTGCGAAGCGTGGCGAGCACACCACAACGCATTGCAAGATGTTGTCCGCAGCGTGGCACCGCGCGATACGCGGCGCCCGGGACGCCGCCTGTTGGATCACGCCATATCGGGCGCGCCTGGAGATCGCAAACTCTGCTACGAGACGAGCGTCTATCGAGGAAATTCGGCCTGAATGAACACGCGGTGTTGCTGGGCGAGATCCCGAGCGGACGGCGTAATGATCGTACGCTCGTCGACGGTAATTCGGCGGTCGTCCCGCAGCGCCTGCCGCACGTCGTCCTCACATACGAACTCCACGACCGGGTTCGGCGGCGGTGGAACTGTGGCCTCATGGCTGCGTGCAGTTGCCGCCAGCGGGTTCTCGGAATGAGACGCGGTCTGAACCGGCTCAGCGACGGGCGGTCTGATGGTGGGAGCACTCGGGCCGGTCGTCTGGCCCGTCACGCCGGCAATGCCGCGCGAGGCAAGAAACGTTTCGATCCGACGGGAGAGTAGGGCGGGGTCGACCCCGCCGCGGACCGGCTTCTCGGGCGTTTCCGGTAGGCCCGGCAGGGCGGGGGGCGACGCATCGGCGACCAGCGCCTTCGCCGGACGGATCTCGTAGGCGAGTCGTTTGGTATTCAGCAGGTGCAGTGGGGTGATGTTGTCGGAGGTAATGTTACCGCCGTGCCCGCCACACCCGAGTGTCATGGAGGGCGCCAATCCGGTCGTCATGCCGGTCGAGCCGAGCGTGGTCGGGGTGTTCACGACAATGCGGAAGGCAGATTTCTTGAGGCCAAATTCCAGGATGACCTTGTCGTCTTGGGAGTGAATAGACATGGTATGCCCCATGCCACCGTATCGGAGAATATCCTGGCACCGGGTGCAGCCTTCGCGCCAATCGGCGACCACGTAGAAGGACAGAACCGGGCAGAGCTTCTCCATCGAGAGGGGATACGCGCGTCCGACGCCATCAAGCGGGGCGATGAGGACCCGCGTGTCGGGTGGGACGTCTATTTCGACGCGGCCTGCGATCTCAAGCGCCGTGCGTCCAACCAGCTCCGGGTTGGGGAGACGGTCTGGTGTCACCAAGGTGGAGGCCAGGCGCGCCGCTTCATCGGGGTTGAGAAAATAGCCGCCCTGCCGTTCAAACTCCCGTCGCACCTCACCGGAGACCACTTCGTCGACCACGACGGAGTTTTCCGACGAACAGAGCACCCCGTTGTCGAACGTCTTGCCAGTGATGATGTCAGCCACGGCCTTGGGCACATTGGCGCTGCGTTCGATATACGCCGGTGCGTTGCCTGGACCGACCCCGTAGGCCGGTTTGCCGGCGCTATACGCCGCGCGAACCAGCGCGAGTCCCCCGGTCGCTAGGATCAAGGCCACCTCGCGACGGCGCATCAGTTCCTGCGTGCCTTCGAGCGTCACCACGGTCATGCAATTGATGGCCCCGTCCGGCGCGCCGGCAGACAGGGCGGCCGCTGTCATGACCTCGGCTACCCGTTGAATCGAGCGGACGGCCGACGGGTGTGGGCTGAGGACCACGGCGCAGCGTGCCTTGAGGCAAACCAGCACCTTGTATATCGCTGTCGACGTGGGATTGGTGGAGGGGACGACCGCCGCGACGACGCCGAACGGTTCAGCAATGTCTACGACTCGGCTCTCCTCGTGCCGCGCGATGACTCCGACCGTGCGCATCGGCTTGATGAACTGGTAGATCGTCTCCGCGGCGAACAGGTTCTTTCGAACCTTGTCCGCTTCCAGGCCGAATCCCGTTTCGCCGACGGCCATCCGAGCGAACGGCGCGGCCTGGGCGGCCGCGGCACTGGCCATGGCGTCGACGATGCGATCGATCTGTTCCTGCGTGAGTTCGGCCAGACGTGCTTGTGCCACTTTGGCGCGGCGGGCCAGGGCACGGGCTTCCCGGATCGAGTCCAGGTCGCGGTCGGTCTGCGGCGGAGGTTCGGCCATGGTGGTTGGCGGCCAGAGTGCGTGGAATCAGGAGCCGCCGGGAGCACCGTACCCCCCCCGACGGTGTTGCGCTGGAAGCGCCAGACGCGGTGCCAGCTGGTCGTCTAGCTGCCGGTCAGTTAGTTCCCGGTCCGCGGCTGCGGGAGAATTTTTTCTACCTCGCTATGTGGACGTGGGATCACATGCACTGACACCAGTTCGCCCACCCGACGGGCGGCCGCAGCGCCGGCGTCGGTGGATGCCTTGACGGCGCCGACGTCCCCTCGGACGAACACGGTGACGAAGCCGGCTCCTATGTACTCTTTACCGACCAGCACGACATTGGCCGCCTTCACCATGGCGTCCGCGGCCTCAATCGAGCCGACCAGGCCCTTGGTTTCAACCATACCGAGTGCTTCGAGGGACATTATCGATCTCCGGGTCTTGCGACCCAATGGGCGTGGCTAGGTTCATTGCGCGGGTGGACGCGGCACGGGGGGGCATCCACGCACTTCTCGGGCTATCATAGCCCTGAGACGCTGGGCCAAAAGCGCCAGAAATGTAACATATTGCAGAAGATGCGGCAATAGCGCTAATATCCCTCACTGTCTTATGAACGCACTGCTGACCGTTCCATCTTCGCTTCGTACTGCCGTGTTGATCAGTGGTCTTGCGGCCATGGCTGGCGTTGCCAGCTGTGGACTCGCCGACACTGCCTCGCCCGTCGCGACGCCCGCCGTGGGCCTGAACCGTGACCGAGTGCCGCTCGGCGGGCCGCTGGATTTGACCTACCGGTTTACGGTGGCCCAGGACGCCGCTCCGTTAGAGAGCGACTATGTGGTGTTCGTCCATTTCCTGGACGCCGATGGCGAGCTGATGTTTACGGACGATCACGCGCCGCCGCAAGCGACATCCAGTTGGCAGCCGGGTCAGGAGATCAGCTACGACCGGAGAATGATCGTCCCTGTCTATCCGTATATCGGCGAGGTCACCGTGGCCGTGGGGCTATATTCGCCAACCGCTGGCGACCGCGTGCCGATGGCGGGCGAGCACCTGGGCCAGCGGGCATACGCCGTCGCCACACTGCAGATGGCGCCCCAGTCAGAGAGCGGCTTCCTCATGTACGAGGATGGATGGCACGCGGCTGAATCGGTGCCTGAGGCCCCCGATCGCGAGTGGCGTTGGACCACGGGACAGTCCACGATTTCGTTCAGGAATCCGCGATCTGACTCCACCTTGTATCTGGAAGTCGATGGTCGTCCCGAGTTGTTCGAGGTTCCCCAGGTGCTGACGCTAAGCGTCGGCGACACCATTATCGACACGATCGGGCTTGAAGCGATCGAGCCGAGTTTTCACGTTGTGCCGGTTCAGGCCGCGAGCTTGGGGGACGCCGACAGCGTGACCCTGACCCTGACGGTCGACCCGCCCTTCGTCCCGTCTGAGGTCACGGACGGCGCGAACAGCGACGGTCGCGAGCTCGGGATGCAACTGTTCTACGCGTTCCTCGAAGAACAATAGCCACAGCTATCGGGACGTCGGTGTGGCGCCGAGACAGTGACCGATGGGCGACCAGACGAGACGACTGCCGTGGTATCCTGGAGGGATGGATTTTGCCTCCAAGGCGCTCCAGTTGGCGCTGCTCGCCCTGTTGCTGCTGGTCAAGCCTGCGGTCGCGCCGGCCTCGGCCGAACTCGTGCTGTTGACAACTGGGCGGACCCTGGCTATCACGGGGCATGAGTTCCAGGGCGACCGCGTGGTGTTGCATCTGCCGAACGGTGGACAAATTATTTGCGCGCGGTCGCTGATTGTCCGGATCGAAGCGGACGACGCGCCACCTCCACCCGCGGAGATATTGGTGGAGGTCACGAGCCCCCAGGCACCACCGCGACCGTTCGCCGCCATCATTGACGCCGCATCGGTTCGTCACGGGGTTGACGCCGCATTGCTGTTTGCCCTGATTGAGGTGGAATCCTCCTATCGCCCCAACGCGGTGTCCCCGAAAGGGGCCATGGGGCTGATGCAACTCATGCCCGCCACGGCCCAGCAATATGCGGTCGCCGATCCGTATGACCCGTCGGACAACGTCGAAGCGGGCACCCAGCACCTTCGCTCACTCCTTGACCGCTACGATGTCGACTCGGCCTTGGCAGCCTACAACGCCGGGGAGGGGCCGGTGCGCAAGTTCGGCGGCGTGCCGCCGTTCCCGGAAACCCGGCGCTACGTCACCAAGATTCTCGCACTCGCGGACGCCGAACACGAGTAGGACGGACCGTTCGTCGAGCGTTACGCTGCGGCGCCTCTGCTCAATCCGCGACGTGTCGGCCATCGGCTGGCTGTGGCGCCACGGGGATAGCGCTGGTCTTGGTGCGCAAGAATGGTATCCGTCTGACACGAGCTTGCGTCCTCAGATGAACGCGCGCCGATCCAGGTGCTGACCTTATGGAGTTTCGCTGCAGACTCGGCACCGACACGGGCGAGGTCATTGAGGAGACCCGTGTCGCAGACAGTGAGTCGACGCTGCGGAAGGAGTTAGAGGCAAAGGGTCTCTACATCCTGTCGCTGAGCCGCAAGGGCGGCTGGTTCGGATCACGTCTATCGTTGCCGAGGCGGCGACGGATCAAGACCCGAGAGTTCCTGGTGTTCAACCAGGAATTGGCGACTCTGCTCCGAGCAGGGCTACCACTGGTCCAGTCGCTCGATATCTTGCGCCAGCGAATAGACGACCCTAGTTTCCGGGCGACGCTCAATGACGTCCACGAACGCGTCCGGTCCGGCGCGGCGCTCTCGGAAGCGTTCGAGGCGCAAGGGTCTCTCATGCCCGGCATCTATACGGCGTCGCTCATGGCGGGCGAAAAAAGTGGCGGTCTGGAGGAAGTGATTCGACGGTACGTCGCCCACGTGAAGGTCGTCGCGGAGGTCAAGCGCAAGACGGTCTCGGCCCTTGTCTATCCGGTCATTCTCCTGTGCCTATCGCTCGTGGTCGTGAGCATCATCGTGCTGCAGGTGGTGCCTGAATTTGAGGGTTTTTACCGCGGATTTGGAGCGGAACTCCCGCTTATTACCCGGTTGATCGTGTCTCTGTCCGCGTTCTTTCGGACCTACTTCGCACTCCTCGCCCTGGGTCTTGTCGGCGCGGTCGTCGGTGGCTGGTACTGGATTCTTCAGCCAGGTCGGCTGGCGACGCTAGATCGGCTCATCCTCAAGGTGCCCGTGGTAGGTCACATTGCGGGACGGTTCGCGACATCGCAGCTCGCACGGACACTCGCGACGTTGCTTGGTGGGGGGATCCCGCTCGTCAGTGCTATCGATCTGGCGTCCCGTGCGCTCGGGAATCGGTTTTTCGCAGACCAACTCAGTCTCGTCGGACAACGTGTGCGTGAAGGCGAGCCGCTGGCGTCATCGCTGGCCGCGCGGGGCGTGTTCCCGGGGGTGGCGATCAAAATGGTGGAGGTTGGTGAGTCAACCGGCGCGTTGCAGGAGATGCTGACGAGCGTTGCGGACTTCTTTGACGAGGAGATTGACACGCAGCTCTCCCGGTTTGTCACGATCATCGAACCGGTACTGCTGGTCATTATGGGCGTGGTCATCGCGGCGCTGCTCATTGCCCTGTACATGCCGTTGTTGCAGTTGGGATCCGTATTGTCATGACGAATGACGCGCGTTCGAACGTAGACGTCCAGCCCACGGCGGCCGGCGGGCCGGTGGACCCGGAGGAGTTGTACGTCGGGGACCAGCCGACTGTGGACCACGCGGCGCAGGTCGCGCGCGCACGCCAGTTGGCGGACCGGTACCGGCTGGACTTCGTCGACATGGATAGGTTTCGCATCGATGCCGAGCTCTTTCGCTCGATTCCCGCGGAGCTGATGCTCCGTTATGGCTTCGTGCCGCAACGCCGGGAAGGCGACTCCCTCGTGATCGTGGTGTCTGACCCGTCAGACCTGCCGATGATTGACGAGCTCACCCTCCTGCTGAATACGTCAATTCGCGTCACGGTCGGGACCTCGTCGGCCATTGAGGCGATTCTCAAGAAGAGCGAAGGCTCGCAGCGGGTGCTCGACGAGGCGACCGAGAGTTTCGAGCTGCAGATTCTTCACGACGACGAAGACGGTGAGGACAACCTGACGGTTGAGCGGCTGACGAGCGATATCAGTCCCGTCATACGCTTGGTCGATTCGATGATCTACACCGCGCTTCAGCGTCGCGCCAGCGACATTCATATCGAAACGCAGGACGACGCCGTGTCGGTGAAATACCGGATCGACGGCACGTTGCAGTCAGCCATGCGCCCGGTCGACAAGCGTTTTCACAGCGCGATCCTGTCTCGGGTCAAAGTGATGGCGGAGTTGGATATCGCCGAAAAGCGAGTCCCCCAGGACGGCCGGTTCAAGGTGCGGGTGCCCGGTAAGACTATTGACTTCCGCGTGTCCGTGATGCCGACGGTCCACGGTGAGGATGCAGTCATCCGCATCTTGGACAAGGAAACGATCAGCGAACAATTCAGCGACCTGCGGCTCGACATCCTGGGGTTCGCCGACGCGGAGTTGCGCCGTTTTCGTCGGGCCATCATGGAGCCATATGGCATGGTCCTCGTCACCGGCCCGACCGGAAGCGGCAAGACCACCACGTTGTACGCCGCGCTGTCGGAGATTCACTCGCCCGAGGACAAAATCGTCACCATCGAAGATCCCGTGGAGTATCAGCTGCGCGGTATTACTCAAATTCCGATTAACGAACGGAAGGGGCTTACCTTCGCTCGCGGTCTGCGCTCAATTCTCCGGCACGACCCAGACAAAATCATGGTGGGGGAGATTCGCGACTCGGAAACCGCGCAGATCGCGATCCAGTCGGCCCTCACCGGTCATCTTGTGTTCACCACGGTGCACGCCAACAACGTGCTTGACGTGCTGGGCCGGTTCTTGAACATGGGCGTCGAGGCGTATCAGTTCGTATCGTCGCTCAACTGCGTCATGGCCCAGCGACTGGTGCGAATGATCTGCCCCGAGTGTCGGCGTCCGGCGACGGTGACTCGCGCGGCGCTGGAGGAGTCCGGGCTGGATGCCGATCTGGCGGATAGCCAGGAATTCTTCGAGGGTGCGGGGTGTATAGACTGCGGTGGCACCGGTTACCGCGGACGAACGGCCCTGTGCGAGTTGCTCGATCTGACCGATGAGATACGAGAGATGATTCTGGCCCAGGCCCCTGCGTCGGAGATCAAGCAGGTCATGCGGAACGAAGGCATGCGGTTTCTGCGGGACAGCGCGGTGGAGAAGTTGCTCTCCGGTCTGACGACGCTGCCTGAAATCAACAAGGTGACGTTCATAAAGTAGGCCACACCCACCATGGCGTTTCTCTCTCAGGTCAGCCGCTTGTTCGCGCCTCACCCTCCCGCCGTGAGTATCGAGATCGCGGCCGACCGCGTCACCGGCGTGGCGTTGGGGCGCGGACGCGGCGCCGCAGTAGCCGCGGTCGTCACGGAGCCCATACCCGAAGGCGCATTGGTGCCGGCGGCCAATGCGTCCAACGCCTTGGACGGGGCCGCGGTCACGGATGCCGTCAAGCAGGTCTTGCGGCAGCTTCCTGGCAACCCGACGAGAGTCGGACTCGTTGTGCCCGATAGTGCTGCCAAGGTCTCGCTGTTGACGTTTGAGCAGGTGCCGACCAAGACAGCGGATCTCGATCAGCTTGTGCGATGGCAGGCGAGAAAAACCGCACCGTTTCGGATCGAAGACACGCAAGTGACGTATTCCGCCGGTCTGGCGCTCGCCGATGGCGGCCGTGAATTCGTGGTCTGCCTCATGCGGCGGGATATCGTCGAAGAGTACGAGCGCGTGTGCCTTGACGCCGGCGGTCATCCCGGCGTGGTGGATCTGGCGAGTTTTAGCCAATTGAATGCCATTCTGTCAGAGGGCACGGGAGGCGAGGAGGACTGGCTGCTGATCCATGTCGCTCAGGGATACAGCACGGTCGCTGTGGTGCGCCAAGGCCTGGTCATCCTGTTCCGCAACCGGCCTGCGGAAGCCGACAGCAGTCTCGCGGACTTGGTACATCAGACCACCATGTACTACGAAGACCGTCTTGCCGGGGCGGGGTTCGCTCGTGTCTTCCTCGCCGCCAGCGCGGCGAATACGTCCGTCGAGAGCGCTTCGGCGCTGCGCGATTCGCTCGAATCGCGGCTTGGCGTCACTGTCAACCCGATTCGGCTCGCGCGGGGCAACGAGAGCGTCAGTGGCGTTGGAACGCACCCCGATCTGCTGGCCGCACCGCTCGGCCTGCTATTGCGCGAGCACTCGGTGTCCGAGAAACAGGTATAGGACCCCGCCGTGCCGGCCGCCCTGGCGGACCGGGTGCGGGATTCCCCCAGGGGCCCAGAGGCGCGAACCTGCATCATGCTGCGTACGAATCTTGCGACCAGACCGTTCTACAACGAACGGGCGGTGTACCTCGTGTTGGGAGCCCTGGCCCTGGTGGGGCTTGCGGTGCTGGCGAGTCTCGCACTTCGCGTCATGGATTTGTCAGAACGGAATACCGAAATGTCTGCACGAGCGGAGCAGGCCGAACGGGAACGCGCGGAGCTGTCGGCCCGCACGACGGAGGTGCAGGGTGGCGTGAGTACCGTTGTGTCGGAGGAGGTGGCGGTGGCCGCCAGAGAGGCCAACACGCTGATCGACCAGCGCGTATTCTCCTGGACGCAGTTCTTTAATCGCATCGAGACAACGTTGCCGCCGGATGTGATGGTGACGCTGGTTCGGCCCGACATCGCACCGGGGTCGGTCGAGGTCACGATGGGGGTGGTCGGGCGCGATCTGGGCGCGATCACACACTTCATTGGGGCGCTCGAGGAATCAGGCGCTTTCTCCAGAGTGCTTAATCAGACAGCGGAACTGACTGACGAAGATATGTACCAGGCAGTGTTGCGAGGCAGCTATCTGCAGGAGAACGGACCCGGCCTGGGAGACGCAATCGAGGGGGCGGCGACCCTGGACGACCGCGATGTGGGCGATGGGCCTGAGTCGGACCCAGCGAGCGGTACCCCGGACGCGTCCGACCCTCGTACCGCCCAGGCGCCGCCCGGCGGCGGAGCGTGCCCATGAGCCTCTATCAGAGAGTCCTCAGTGAGAAGCGCACCCTCTTGACGCTGGTGGCCCTGATTCTGTTGGTTGACATCGCCTTGTATGCCTTTGCCGTCTACCCCTGGACCAACAAATTGGCGGCGTCTGAGCGTCGAATGGCGAGCGCTAGTAGCCAGTTGACCGCGGTGACCGACGCTTTTGCCGCTGCGAGTGAAGCCAATTCCAGTAAGTTGTTAGCCAATAATCAGTTAGAGCGCTTCTACGGCGATGTGCTCCCTGACGATCTCGCCGAGGCGAGGGGGCTGTTCTCGCCATATCTCCACAATTTGGCCGAAGAGACCAATCTTGTGCTGGAGCGCAGGACCAGTGTGGCCGAAAAGGAGAAAGACAGTTCGTTGGCTAGCCTCCGCAGCACGATGGTCCTGGCCGGCGAGTACGAAGACATCCGTGAATTCATATATCGCATTGAGACGGCACCGGAGTTCATTCTGATTGAGTCGGTGGTGCTCGGTCAGGGGAACGGCTCGGACAACGATCTGGTGCTGACCCTGGGTGTGTCCACGTATTACCGGGAACTATCGGATGAGGGTGCGTAGCGCGTGCACTGTGCGAGGGGGGATGAGCCTCGGCCGCGGTCGAGCCACCAGATGTGCCGGAGGATACGGAAGCGACCGATCCGGACGGGGCGGCGTGGCGGGTGTCCTCGTGCCCCACTTGGCGCGCAGTTCCGTGTCGGCGGCTGACCCTAACGGTGCCGGTGTCTATCAGCGGCGCCTCGCAATTGTTTATGGTCTCGCTCACCGTGACCTTCGACCCGAGTGTCTTGCGCGTGCGTACCGTCCAGGAGGGCGGTTCCATGCGTCTGGGCGGAGCCCAGGTAGGCTTCACGCAGTAAGTCGATACTGAGGCTGGACTCATTCGATTTACCTCGACACGCGACGACGACATTACGGGTGCAGTGGGACCAGGGTCGGTTACACTCGATGTCAACGGCACCGTGGCGACTCCTGGGGAGGGACCCCGTTGACGCTGGAATTCACCACCTCGACGGTGACCGTTCAGTGATCCGACAATGGGTGCTCCGCGACCTACTGCCTTACGACCGCCGCATCGAAATCGAATTCTGGCCGTCAGCGGTTTCAGCTTCATAGAGTTGTTGGTGGTCAGCGCCATGCTGGCAGTGCTGGCATCGGCGGTTCTGCCACTGAGTAGAGTGACGATGCAGCGTCAGCGCGAGGCGACGCTACGGCGTGGCCTGCGTGACCTGCGCATCGCGATCGACCAGTACAAGGACGCGGTCACGTTGCAGCAGATCGGTGGGAACAACATAAGGGCTGGGAGCGAGGGCTATCCGCCTGACCTCGACACGCTGGTCGAAGGGGTCGAGCGGATGAATGACGCATCCGGAACGAAGCTGAAGTTCCTGCGCCGTGTTCCGTATGATCCGATGACCCGGAGTGACGAATGGGGTCTCCGCTCCTATCAAGACGAGCCTGGTTCGACGAACTGGGGGGGCGACAACGTCTACGACGTCTACTCGAGGTCTGACTCCACCGCCCTCGACGGTACGAAATACAACGAATGGTGACGACGTCATTGGATGGACGGAGCATGTCGCGATGTTCCGCACGCCGATCACCGCGGCGGTGTGGCTTCGGCTCTCAGGGAGGGTGGACCCTCGTCGAGATGCTGGTTGTCATCTCGTTGGTCGTGATCCTGGCCGCGATCGCGATGGCAAGCTATGGCACTGGGGTAACTCGGTCGAAAGAGGCCGTGCTCAAAGAAGACCTGTTCCGGATGCGCGATGCCATTGACCAGTTTTACGCTGATCGAGGTCAATACCCGCCAGGATTGCAGAATCTCGTCGGGGACGGGTATTTGCGGAGTCTGCCTGTAGACCCGTTTACCCGATCGGATGCGAGCTGGCAGACGGTGGCGTCAGAATTTGATCCGACAGACCCTACCGCTCTGCCCGGGGTCTTTGACGTTCGGAGCGGCGCGGCGGGGCAGGCGACCGACGGAACGGTCTACGCGGACTGGTAGTGATAGGCTCTTCGGCTGCCGCGAGCACGGGCCGGGTGTGGCATGTGGTCGCCTTATACGCGGAAGCGGCTCGCGGGAGAAGTGCCGAGCAGAGAAACGGAAGCCCGGGTGCGGTTCCGTCCGGACGGGGTTAGGGGCGCCCTAAGTCTCCGCTGCCCAGTCCGACCGGCGAAGCGGTACTGCCTCTACCGGGAGTGGCATCGTTCTCGCCGCGGGCGGGAGGCGCGAGTCCCCGTTCGTGTGCACCAAACGCGCCAGGTAGCGCAGACCCGGGGGGGCTGACTCCGCCCGGCTGGCCTGGGTTGGGGGGCCCAACGCCACCCGAGAGGGTGGTCTGCGGCTCGGTATGACCGCCCAGCAGTCCGGGGGCGCTCGGGGTGAAGATCCAGTCTTCATAGCTATCCAGACCGTCGAACTCCATCATCGATGTTTCGGTGCTTCGGCTGCGCACACCCATGACAGGACCGGTGTTCGTGTTCTGGTCCCGCGCGGCTTTCGAAAATGGCGTTCGATTTGACCGGTCATTGGCGCCCTCGGTGTCCGCCACCTCGGTGGCGGGGTTGAAGCCAGGGAGCGTCTGAAGCGTCCCGGGCGTGATGATCTCGAATTCGTCGTCCGTCATGGGGTCGGTGTACGCCTTGCGGAGGAATCGGCCGTCGACCAGGGTCTCGATATTCGGTGGAAACGCGCCGGCGAACTGTGCACCGTAGAGCGTGATGGCTCGCGAGTACTGGCCACCTCGAAAGATCAGTTCCGCTTCTTTTTCTCGTTTGACGAACGTTTGCCACGTCGGCATCGCCAGGCTCAGCAGTAGCCCCAGGATGGCGATAGCAACCAGCAAACCGGCCATGGCGTAGCCGACCTCCGAGTATTGCCGTGGCTTGCTATGGTGCTTCGGGGCTCGCACGCCAATAAGATTCATGAGAATCCTGATTTTATCACGCGTGTCGCTCCGTCTCAGGACCTTGGCCATCGCCAGATTGACCTATTCGATGATGATGCAGTTGTTCGGGAGACCGAGATAGACCGCCCGAAAGCGCGTAGCCAGGCCGCCATACCGAAGCTCCACGAAGGCGACATCGGTGAGAATGCCTGCCCGCCGCCACAGGCGGGCGAAGAACAGGACGCTCAGCATACTGCCCATCGCGCCGCTCCACCAGATCCAGTTGCTCGCGATGCCAGCCACCGCCAGCGGCCTGTTGGCGGCGAGCCTGGTGGCGACCATCGAGGTTCCAACCAACACCAGGGGAGGTCGCGCCCGGCGAGAAATTACTGTCCGAGACCTGTGCTTGCGCGCGCCGTCGACCAGAGGGCAATGAGAACCTGGAATGCGAGAAATGCGCTGAGGATGATCCAGTCGACGGCGGGGAGGGTCACGGGGTGAGCGCCTCGACGACCGCGTCGTGCAGGGCTGGCCGAACGGCGAGGATGCCTTCATTGGCTCGTGTGGGATGCACCCGATTGGTCAGCAGCACGACATACAGGTCCTGCTTCGGGTCGATCCACAACGAGGTGCCGGTGAAACCGGTGTGGCCGATGGCGTCCGGGGAGAGGCGCCGGCCACATGAGGAGGTTGGCAGCATGGTGTCCCAGCCCAGCGCTCGGGAACTACTGGGTACGGTCGTGAGAGTCAGGAATCTGGCAAGGGTCGCCGGCCGCGCCAGGCGGGCGCTGCCGGTCAGGGTGTGCAAAAGCGCGCGTGCGAACCCGCCAACGGCCGGTGCCGTGCCGAACAGTCCGGTGTGGCCGGCGATACCGCCGAGAGCCCACGCATTTTCGTCGTGCACCTCCCCGCGAAGGAGGCGTCCCCGCCACGGTTCGACCTCGGTCGGAGCGATGCGTGGGCGCCAGTGCGACGGCGGCCGATAGCGGATGTCTCCAAGCTGCAGGAGCTGAGCGATGTCTGTGAACTGCCGGTCGAGGTCAGCCCCGTTTGCGGCGTCGGTCGCCAGGAAGCCGAGCAGGATGAACCCGAGGTCGCTGTAGATGGATCGGGTGCGAGGGGGGTACTCGAGCGGCAACGTGGAAATGGCGTGCTCGAAATCCACGCGTCCCGTATGGTCGCGGTAGAACGGCAGGTGGGCAGTCAGTCCGCTGGCATGCTCAAGCAGATCGGCCAGCGTCACCGTGCGGCGATCGACGCCCTGCCAGGCGCCGATCCACCGACGCACCGGGTCGTCCAGCGTGAGTCGACCCTCGTCGACCAGTCGCATGACGATCGTGGTCGTGGCGAGCACTTTGGTCATCGACGCCAGATCGAAGATGGTGTCGATGGTGGCGACCGGCGCCGTGTGGGCATACGTGTGCCGTCCGCACGCGTTCTGAAAGAGGACCTCGTTGGTCCTGCCCACCTCGATTGTGGCGCAGGGGAACACCTCTCGGCGGATGGCGTCCTGCAGCAGGTCTCGCACGCGGGAGAAACGAAAAGCGGCGTCAGCCATCATGTGGGTCCTCGGTGAATCGCGCCATCAGCCAGCCGGCGGTCCAGGTGGCGCTCGCGCCGATCAGGACGTACCACTGCCAGGAGACGGCGGTCAAGAAGTGGACACTCAGCATTACCGTCGCACCGGTTCCGATTGCTGCGAACGCCGTGCTGGGGCGGCGATACCCGGCCATGCCGAGGAGGAAGATTCCGAGAACCAAGCCGTTGGTGAAGGAACTGATGCCGAGCACTTCGTCGACGACCCGACCGGAGAACTGTATGGCGGCGATTGCGACCATGATTTGCAGGACACCCCAGACCACCGTCGATTGACGAGCCACGCGAAGGTAGTGCCGAGCGGACCGGCGTTCGCCCGTCGCGGGCATATAGAAATCAGCCAACGTGGTCGACGCGGATGCGTTGAGCGACGAAGACAGCGTCGACATGGCGGCGGCGAAAATGGCAGCGACCATGAGGCCGCGCAGACCAGCCGGTAGCTGCGTCACAATGAACGTCGGGAAAATACGGTCGGTACGCAATTGTCCGTCGGTCGAGAGCATGTCCAACACGTGGGGCGGATGGTCGGTGTAGTAGACATACAGCATGACGCCGATGAGCAGGAACAGGATGAATTGTCCCAGCACCACAACACCACTCCACATCAGTGCCCGGGACGCCTCCCGGGCACTGCGGCTGCACAGATAGCGTTGCACGATGAGTTGGTCGGTCCCGTGGGTGGAGACGGTGAGGCACGCGCCGCCGATGAGACCCGACCAGAAGGTGTAGCTTCGGGTCGGGTCCCAGGAGAAATCAAACACGCGGAATCGACCTGCCGCCGTGCCGACATCGACGACTTCGCGCCACCCGCCCGGTATCAGCTGGAGCAATACGACCGCGGCAAGCAGCGACCCGCCGATGTACACGACAAGCTGCAAGGCGTCCGTCCACAGCACGGCGCTCATGCCACCAAAATATGTATAGGCAATAGTGACCGCGCCGAGCAGTATGACCGACCCAATGAGAATGGTCGTGCCGGGGTCGATGCTCGGGGCGAGGCGGCCGGCCACTCGTTCGGCACCGGGCACCGTCAGAATCACGGCGCCGAGTACCAGCCCGGTACCGAATAAGCGGAACCCATCGGACAGATTACGCGTGCCGAGGAATATCGCAGCGGCTAGACGGCCGACGTGTCTGCCGAAACGCTCCGTGAGGACCTGATAGGCCGTGACGTACTTGCCGCGGAAGTAGGCAGGTATCAACAGCGCCGTCACGATGGCTCGGCCCACCAGATAGCCAACCACCAGTTGCAGGAAGGTCAGGTCGTTCGTGAATGCGAACCCGGGGAGACTCACCAGCGTGACCGTGCTGGTTTCGGTGGCCACGATCGACGCCATGACCATGACCCACGGGGCTCGCCGACCCGTGGTGAAGTAGTCAGAGACGGTTGTCTGGCCCGAGGAACGGGACAATCCAATCCACACGGTTGCGCCCAGAAAGGCGGTGAGTACCGCGAGATCGAGAAGTCCCACGTCGTGGCCCTAGGGGGTTGAGCCGGGTGTCCAACGATCGGTGGTGAAGGCGCGCACGACTCGTGATGTCAACGCGTGGCCGGATGGCTACCGGCAAGGCGTTCACGGAGGCGGGGCTCCACGTCCTCGCCAATGGCCTGACGTACTGAGTCTCCCGCGCGCTTCAGGCGGGTCAGAGCCTTGGCCAACGTGTCGCCGGTCTTCTCCATCACGATGGCCGCTTTGACGTTCCACCGCGCACGGCGCAGCAAGACGCCGGCGGCGTCGTAGTCGAGCCCGGTCACGGTCGTGATGATGCCCCGTGCGCGGTCTCGACGCTGCTCGGAGCCGGTCTGGACGTCGACCATGAGATTGCCATAGGTCTTACCGATGTGGACCATCGAGATGGTGGTCAGCATATTGAGCACCATCTTCGTTGCGCTCCCGGCCTTGAGCCGCGTGGAGCCTGCAATTACCTCGGGTCCCACCGCTGGAGCGATGATGACATCGACGAATGTCTGCAACTCGGAACCTGGCCAACAGGTGACGAAGATGATTTTGACGCCGGCGCGTCGGGCGCGCGTGAGGGCGCCACGCACGAACTGGGTCATACCGCTGGCGGAGACACCGACAAGCACGTCCTTGGGACTCAAGCGCAAGCGGCTGGCCGCTCGCGCCCCTTCCTCGAAGTTGTCCTCGACACCCTCACGAGGTTTGAAGAATGCGTCGCGGCCACCGGCCATGACAGCCTGCACAAGTCGGGCTGGCGTACCGAATGTGGGCAACATCTCCGCTGCTTCAAGCACGCCGAGGCGCCCACTGGTGCCGGCGCCGACGAACACTAGACGTCCTCCTTTGCGAAACGCCGTGGTGATCAGTTCCGCGCCGATCGCGATGCGTGTGCGTTCGCGTTGTACTGCGGCGACGGTGCGGCGGTCCTCCTGCAGCATCAGCGCGATGATCTCTTCGGTGGACGCGCGATCCATCGAGAGCGTTCGAGGGTTAATGGCTTCCGTGGGCAGGGACTGCCATTTGGAGCGAGTGGGCATGATGGTCGAGGAGGGTCAAGCGATCGCGGCGGATACTACTCCTCGCCCAGAGGAGTGTCAACCGGGACCCCGAGACGGGGCCTGGCGGAGTCGCCAGGCCCCGTCCAGAGTTGACCCATCGGTCGGCCTGGCGTTAAGCTCGACGGGATATGCATTCCGTGGCAACCGGTGACTGACATGCTGGCGATCATGATGACGCCAGCGGTGATTCGCGTGCCGAGGGCCACGATGATGTCCGCCACGCGGGTGATGTAGCTGACAGCCGGAGGCTGAGTAAACACAGGCCATCATCCGAGTGGGTGGTGGCTTTTTTTTTGCTGCGTAGTCACGTCGCGTGCGGCGCGCACGCAGCAGGCGCGGTTTCATGATGAACACAGCGGGACAGACGAGTCGGTGTCGGGTGGCGATCGCCGGATTCGGTACAGTCGGACAAGCCGTGGCTCGAATCCTGGCGAGTGGTATCCATCCGTCTCTTCAACTGACCCACGTGTGCAACCGCCAAGTCAGCCGGAAAGTGGCGGATTGGGTTTCCCCGGACGTGGTGTGGACCGACACGTTCGCCGACCTGCTGGATGGCTCTGTCGACATCGTGGTGGAACTGATCGGCGGTGTATCGCCTGCGCGCGAGTGGATGGAACAGGCGCTTGCCGCGGGGGTGTCGGTGGTCACGGCCAATAAGCAGGTCATCGCGCATGACGGGACGTCACTGGCCCAGTGTGCCCGTGCAGCCGAACGCACGCTTCTGTTCGAGGCAGCGGTGGCCGGTGGGGTGCCGATCATCCGTTCGCTTCGCGAGGGGATTGCGGGGGACCGCCTCTACCGGATTCAGGGTGTCCTAAATGGGACCTGCAACTACATCCTGACGCGCATGGAGCGCGAAGGGGTGTCGTTCGAGAGCGCACTCGCCGATGCACAGCGGTTGGGGTATGCCGAGGCGGACCCGACGGCGGACGTTGACGGATTCGACGCGCAGGCGAAGTTGGCGATACTGATCGGGGTGGGGTTGGGATGCCAGGTCGAGGTCAGCGACATTGCCCTGGGGTCGATCAGGGCGGTCTCTGTTAGCGATTTTTCCTATGCTAAGCGGCTCGGTTGCGTCATTCGTCAGGTGGCTCGGGCCGAACTGCTGCCTGACGGCGGGGAGATCCGTGCCGCGGTACAACTGGCGCTCGTCCCCGAAGACTCCTCCCTCGCTCGGGTCGACGGGACCCAGAATATTGTCGTCGTTGATGGCGAGTTCGGTGGAGAAACGGCGTTCTCTGGGTTTGGGGCAGGTGGGGCCCCGACCGCCGTCGCCGTGGTCTCGGATGTGCTGGCGATTGCGCGCGGCGCCCCAACGCGAGATGACCAGGTCCTCCAATCGAGGCGCCGGGTGGTGCAGCAGGAATTTGACGCGCCGCACTACATTCGTTTCATGATTCGAGATCGGCCCGGCATCCTCGCCGCACTGGCTGAAGTGTTCTCTCGTCACGGGGTCAATGTCGATGCGGTGTGGCAAGAGCCCGGGTGGTCGAAGGCGGAGCTACCGTTCGTGATGACGCTGGAGACGTGCGGTTCCGCCTCTGTCACGGCAGCGTTGGACGAGATCAGTCGATTTGATTTTCACGTACGGCCGCCGCTCTGGTTGCCGATCCTCACGATGGGAGAAGCACGGGCATGACTGTGTTCACCGGACTGCGTTGTGCGATGTGCAAGACCGAGTTTCCGGCTGAAGCGCTCTATGTGTGTGATCAGTGTTTGGGCCCGCTGGAAGCGTGCTACGACTATGACGCCGTACGGCAGACGCTCACGCGCGATGCGATCGCCAGTCGGCCCCGGAACCTGTGGCGGTATCGTGAACTCTTGCCGATCGTGGGTGAGCCGCTGACCGGTTTCCACTCCGGATTCACCCCACTCGTGCGGGCTGAACGCCTCGCCCGTGAATTGGGCGTCGATGAGCTCTATATCAAGGATGATTCGGTCAATCACCCGACCTTGTCATACAAGGACCGGGTCGTGTCGGTGGCGGCGACGCGGGCGATAGAACTGGGGTTCAAGACCTTCGGGTGTGCATCCACCGGCAATCTGGGGAACAGTGTGGCGGCGCATGCCGCCCGGCTCGGGTTGACCTGTTACGTGTTCATCCCGCAAAGCCTGGAGCCCGGTAAGGTCGTCGGGTCGTTGGTCTCGGGGCCGCATGTGGTCGGCATTGACGGAAACTATGACGACGTCAATCGGCTCTGCACGCAGGTTGGCGATCGCTACGGCTGGGCGTTCGCCAATATCAACTTGCGTAGTTACTACGCCGAGGGCGCGAAGACCTACGGCTTCGAAATCGTCGAGCAGTTGGGTTGGCGGTACCCGCAGCATGTCGTGTCGCCGGTGGCGGGTGGGACACTATTGCCACGGATTGGCCGTGCCTTTCGAGAATTGCGCGAGGTAGGTCTCGCCTCGGGTGACCTCCCGCGGATCCACGCGGCGCAAGCTGCTGGATGCGCCCCTGTGATCAACGCCCTGGAGAGTAACGCCACCCACCCAGAGCCGGTGCGGCCAGACACCATTGCGAAATCGATTGCCATCGGGAATCCGGCCGACGGGTATCAGGTGCTGGAGACGGTCAGAGGTAGTGGTGGCTCGGGAGCCCGCGCGACCGACCCCGAGATTATTGATGCCATCGGTCTCCTGGCTCGCACGGAGGGGATCTTCACCGAACCGGCGGGGGGCACCACGCTGGCGGCGACCATCAATCTCCTGAACGCGGGCGTCATTCCACGCAACGAGTCCATAGTGGTGTGCATCACCGGCAACGGATATAAGACCGCCAACGTGATGACAGACCAGTTGCCTCAACCGACACAGCTGGGACGCTCGCTACGCGAATTCGAGGCGTTCCTGGCTGAGCACTCCACGCCGCCGGCCCAGGGCTGAGTCGGTTCGACGTTCGACTCATGGCCGAGCCTCTCCACAGTGAGATCGTCGAAGCTGACGGTCACTTGATCGACTCCCGGCTGTTGACGTCCGTCTTCGACAAGGTCATCGAGCGTGGAGCGAGGTTCGACGTCCTCGATTTCTCGATCGGGCGGACCAACGACGAATTCTCCCATCTGCGACTGCGGGTCACCGCCCAGACCGAGGATGGGCTTCGGGACGTGCTCGAAGCGCTCATTCCGTTGGGGTGTCATCCGCGTCGCCACGATGACGCACGTGTGGCCCTGGCCGGTGACGGCTTCGTGTCCGAAGACTTCTACTCGACGACGAACCACCACACCCAGATTCGTCACGGCGGCCGTTGGCTTGATGTGGCCGAGCAACGCATGGACGCGGTCATTGTGGTCGCCGAGGGACGAGCGGTGTGCCGGAAGCTGCGGGACATTCGGGCGGGCGAAGCGGTGGTGTGCGGTGTGGCGGGTATTCGGGTGGTGCCGGAGTTTCAGGAGCGTGACCGGCTTGGGTTTGCCTTCATGACGAACGACGTGTCGACCGAGCGGCGGGTTGACGTCAGTGTGGCCCGGGTCGTGAGGATGATGCGTGAGGTGAAAGCCGAGGGCGGACGGATCGTGATGGTGGCGGGCCCGGTGGTGATCCACAGCGGGGGGGGGCCGCATCTGGCGAGACTCGTGCGACAGGGGTGGGTAGATGGGTTGCTGGCAGGCAACGCGCTGGCCGTGCATGACGCCGAGGCCGCGTTCTTTGGTACCTCTCTCGGGGTCGACCTGGAGGCCGGCGTCGCGGTCGAGGAGGGGCACAAGCATCACATGCGTGCCATTAACCGAATCCGCCGCATGGGGGGCCTGCGCGAAGCGGTCGACCAGGGCGTATTGAGCAGCGGGCTGATGCACGACGTCATTACCCACGACGTGCCATTTGTGCTGGCCGGCAGCATTCGCGATGATGGACCGCTACCGGATACGTTGATGGACTTGGTTGTCGCGCAGGAGCGTTACGCGGAGGTCCTGCGAGATGCCCGCTTGGTTGTGATGCTGTCGTCGATGCTGCATAGCATCGGCGTTGGCAACATGCTGCCTGCCTGGGTCCGAGTCGTGTGTGTCGACATCAACCCGGCTGTGGTGACCAAGCTCAGCGATCGCGGGTCATCCCAGACGGCGGGCGTGGTGACTGACGTTGGTCTGTTTCTGGATCATCTCTCAGCACAGATCGGTGAAGAGACGCGTGACCGCGCGTCGGACAACTAAGAGTGTGGGGCCGCGTCGCGTCGGTGGAGCATATAGAGGGACACGTGCTATGAGTGGGAAAATTGAAGTCGGTATCTTGGGAGCCACTGGGACCGTCGGGCAGGAGTTCATCGCCCAATTGCGTGACCATCCCTGGTTCACCGTGACATGGCTCGGCGCGAGCGAGCGCTCAGCCGGAAAAACGTATCGTGACGCCACGCCATGGCGACTGCCGGTCCAGCGACCCGACCGGGTCGCGGACATGATGGTCGAGCGGGTGACCCCTGGCCACGCGCCGAAGCTCGTCTTTTCCAGTTTGGATGCTTCGGTAGCGGGAGACGTGGAGACCGCCTTCGCCCAGGCCGGTCATGTCGTGGTCAGCAATGCCCGTAACCACCGGATGGATCCGCTGGTGCCACTGGTGATCCCAGAGGTCAACGCGGATCACTTGGAGTTACTAGGGGCCCAGAGCGAGGCCAGAGGGTGGTCTGGGCGGATCGTGACGAACCCGAACTGTTCGACGATCATGTTGGTGATGGCTCTGGCTCCGCTCCGTCAGTTCGGGTTGCGCCAGGTCATCGTGTCGACGCTGCAGGCGGTCTCTGGCGGGGGCTACCCTGGGGTCGCGTCGCTCGATATTGTGGGAAACGTCGTCCCGATCGTGCGGGGCGAGGAGCCGAAGATGGAGACCGAGACAAAGAAGATTCTTGGTCAGGCGACCCAAGACGGCGTCGAGCCGCACCCGGTCGTCGTCAGTGCCAGCACGACCCGGGTGCCCGTCATCAATGGACACACGGAGCTGGCCACTGTCGCGCTCGAGACGGACCCGGGACAGGAGGCGCTTGTGACTGCCATGCGCGAATTCGTGGGTCGGCCGCAGGAGGCCGGGTTGCCGAGCGCTCCGGCGCGTCCCATCGTGTACATGGACGAGGATGATCGACCGCAGCCCCGATTGGACGCCGATCGCGACGGGGGCATGGCCGTGTGCGTCGGCCGACTCCGTCCGTGTCCGGTGCTGGGCTACAAGTTCGTCACGATGGGGCACAATACCGTGCGAGGTGCGGCCGGGGCCGCGGTGCTCAACGCAGAACTACTGAAGCTGGACGGCGTGCTCGACTAGCTCGACGGTCGCTCACCGCTGGCACGCGCGGCGAACTCCTTTCGCCACACGATCGCACTCGCGACCGCCGCCGTGACAAGCGTCGTCAGCAGGGCCCAGGCGCGCAACAGCAGCGCGCGCATCGTGCTGGTCGATACCTCCAGGGCCGCGAGCGGAAGCACGCCGGTGGTGACAATCCCAAAGGCGATACTGCCGATGGCGAATCCTCCGAAGGCGACGCCGCCAATGGCCAGCAGGAGCGCGGCCGAGATGCCGGCCAGGCTGATAACCCCGACGCCCATGCCGGCGATGGCGACACCGCCGGCGGCGAACCCGCCGATAGCGACGAGACCCACTGCCGCGTCTCCGATGGCGATCACGCCGCGCGCGAGCGCCATCTGCTTGCCGCTGGCGTCGCGCGAGAATGCGATGTGAACCAGCGGAATGCCCCAGACGGTGTGAGCGGACCGGTACTCATACCCCCGTGTGGCCGGCTGCTGCGCGCGCGGCGCCGGTGTCGGCGCATGCGGGGTGGGCAGAGAGCGACCGCACTTCGTCGCTCAAGTCGCTCGCGTGCTGGTACCGCAGACGCGGTTCCTTCTCAAGCGTCTTGAGCACGACCTGGTCCAATCGGACGTCTACTTCGACCTTGTGTGACGGTGGCGGAAAGCGACCCACCGGCAGTTCACCCGTGAGTAGTTCGTAGAAGACGACCCCGACGGCATAAATGTCGGCGCGGTGGTCCACCGCGCCTGGGTCCTCAATTTGCTCAGGCGCCATGTAGTGCGGGGTCCCCATGACCTGCGCGGTCTGGGTCAGTCGCGGCTCGGTCGACTTACCTGTGAGGAGGGCCAGACCGAAATCTGCGATCTTCGGCGCGCCGGAGCGGTCGAGCAGGATGTTCTCAGGCTTGATATCCCGGTGGACGACGCCCTGGTCATGGGCGTACTGCAGGGCTTCACAGATGCGCGGCACTACCGCAAGAGTTTGTGCGGGGGTAAAACGGTCGGCCGACATGGCGTGTCGCAGTGTCACCCCGTCGACGAACTCCATGACCAGGTAGTAGATGTCTTCACGGTGTCCCACATCGTAGACCCGGACGATATGTGGATGGTCGAGGCGAGCCAGCGTTCTCGCCTCACGGAGGAATCGTTCGGCGAAGGACGGATCGTCTTGCTGCAGATGAGGGTGCAGTGCCTTGAGGGCGACAGTCCTCTCGAGTTCTCGGTGTCTGGCTTTGTACACCGTACCCATCCCACCCGGCCCAATCAGCTCGAAATCTTCGAGCTCGGGCAGCGATCGGCGTAGCTCATCCGTTGACAGGTGAGTGCCGGGGCCCCACCGAGGACCCGGTCGTGTCGCGTCATCCCAGCGCAGCCCCGCACGCAAGGCGCAGAAGGGACAGACGCCGGGCGGAGCGTCCAACGGGATAGTGGCGTGGCACTCTGGGCAGGTTCGGGGTTGGGTCACTGTCGTCCTCCGTGGTGTACCGTTCACCCGGTTCTACGCGGTGGGGGGGCGTGTTGTGACCAGGGGTCAGGCTGGCGGTGCCAGCGCCTTCACCAGGTAGTCGAGCTCATCTTCCACGGTCTGGCCTTCCTGGACGGTCTGCGCCACGAGTTCGCGTAGCCGCTTGCGCCAGCGCGTCCGGAGCCTCGACAGCGCGGTACGCAGCGCCGACTCGTTCTGTGTGAGCTGTTCCGACAATTCGCGATACGGCACGGCGCCGGGACTGGAACCAAGGTGTCCCTTGAGCGCGTCGAACAGCGCGCGCTGACCAGGATCGGCGTAGTTCTGTCCGACGTCGTTGACGGCCCGTTCCAGCAGCGAGAGCGCCCAGCGTCTCTCGTAGATTGCCTCCGGCGTCAGGAGGTCCGCCGGCTCAATCCTGTAGCGGTTCTCCGCGTCCTCGTAGTCGATCGGCACCGTCTCCACGTCGCCGCCACGTTTCAGCGCAGTCCGCTTACGCCACTCGCTGGCGAGGAAGTGCTGCATCGAGGTCAGAAGGAAGCTGCGGAACCGGCCGCGGGTCGGATCGGCCGTCGTCAGGCCGTTCTTCTCGAGCAGCCTGGTAAAAAAAGCCTGCGTCAAATCACGCGCGGTCTCGACGTCGTATCCGCGGCGACGGACGTAGGCGTACACCGGAATCAGTAGTCAGTGCACAGTTCGGCAAGGGCGACATCTGCCTGCGCAGACGGGTCGGCGGCGGCAGCCAGGACGACGCTCCAGAGTGTCGTGGCAAAACGTCGCCGGCCGGTCTTGGGGACTTCGCTCTCAGCCATGGCTATGACGGAGACCGGCGCACCCGGTCGAGCACAATCTCGCCACCCACGACGGTCAGTAGTACCCGGACGTTCGGGATCGCCGTCGGGGTCACGCTCAGCAGATCCCGGTCGACCATCACGAAATCGGCGAATCGACCCACGGTCAGGCTACCGGTGCGCGCCTCGTCGAACCCCGCATAGGCGGCGGCGCTGGTGTAGGCGCGAACGGCATCCTCGACAGACACGCGCTGTTCCGGAAGCCAGCCTTGGGGATGCTGTCCATCCAGGGTGCGTCTGGTGACGGCTGCGTAGATCCCGTCTATTGGCGACCCCTGGTTCATGCGTCCGCTCCCGAATGACACACCCGCTCCGGTGTCGATCAGGGACCGTGCCGCAAAGCTGGTCTGACCGCGGGCACGCCCGAGATGCGCATCGACCCAGCGACCATCGTGGAGCGCGTCGAACGGGAGCAGACTGGCGAGCACGCGACCGGTGGCGAACCGAGCCACGTCTGGCGGGTGGAGGTGTTGCGCATGCGCCACGCGGAATCGACGGTCACGGGGCCCGTTCTCCGCCGCCAGGTGTGCGGCCAGGTCTAACGCCGCCCGGTTTGCCTCGTCCCCGACGGCCTCCACGACCATCTGGAGACCGGCCGCGTCCGCAGCGAGGGCGAGCGGCCGAATGGTCTTCATGTTCGGCGGCGGGCGCGTGGTCGTGGCCGAGCCGGACGAGTCCAGATACGGGGCGGCAAACGCGGCCGTCGCCGACGCGAGCGACCCGTCGAGGCGGGTGTGGACGGCCCCCACCCGCAGGCGGTCGTCGCCTCGGCCGTTGGTGCCCCCGAACGTACCGACGCCGATGGTGCGGTCCAGGCGCAGCCACTCGCTCAGGGGCACGGCGGCGTGCAGCCGCAGCGTCAGCCGCCCGGCGGCCCGCGCTTGCAGGAACAGCTCGAGGTCGTCCCATCCGCCGACATGGTGGATAGAGGTGATTCCCCGCGCGGCAGCATCCAACAGGGCGGCGTCGAGCGCCCGACCGCGCGCAGCCGGGGACAGCGCGGGCAGGCTGGCCTCGAGCTGTCGCATGGCGGCCCCGGTGAGGATCCCGCTGAGGGTCCCATCGGGTGCGGTAGCGGCGCCCTGGAGGCCGGCGACGATGCGTGCCTGGGAAAGCGCCAGACTATTGGCGAGCCCGGCCTGTCGGTCTCGGTGCACCAGCCATACCGGGTGTTTCGGTGTGACCGCGTCGATCCACGATCGATCGGGGAGCGTCCCGTCCCACAACCGCTGGTCCCAGTCGTGACCGCGCACCCACTCGCCGTCCGCTTGCGTGGCCGTGACGGTTCGAACACTGTTCACGAATTCCCGACGCGAACGGAGACCGGCCAATGGGATTCCGCCGGGCCGGTTGCCCACATCGAGCACGCGGGTGTAGCTGTCGATGAATCCAGGCAGGACGAGTCGACGGTCTGCGTCGATGAGCTTGGCGCCGGGAGCCAGATGGCGAATATCGCGGCTTGTCCCGGTGGCCACAATGCGTCCGTCACCCACGGCGAGCGCCTCGAGCCACGGCTCGGACGGGTCACCCGTCCAGACGCGGGCATTGACGAGCACCAATGCGATTGACGTGGGAGCCGGCGGGGGGGGCTCGCTGCAGGCCAGCACCGACAGGCACACTGCGACCGCACCGGCGCCGGCGATCGGTTGCCGGCCCAAAAGACGGCGTGCGATGGGGTGTGGATGTGGCATGAAACTGACGCGGCCGGCCGCCTCCCCGTGGACCTCGCGTGCTAACTCAGTTGGCCAACACCGCACCGGATGTGTAGTCAACCAGCAGCCGGACTGGGGCCCCGCTCGAAAAGAGCGATGGGACCGACTCTCGCTCGGCACCGGCAGGCAGCGTGGCCGTGACCTGGATCTGGCTTCCGCCAGGCAACAGGTGTGGCGTATCGAATACGTAGCGAGTCGGCCAGCCTGGGTCCGGCTCACGGATCAGCAGCAGAGGCTGGCTTGAACCGTCTGGCAGCACGGCTTCCACTTGTAGCTCGAGGGCCTCAATCTCCATCTCCGGCAAGAGAGCTCGCAGTGTTATCGCGTCGTCGACGGGGTAGCTGAACACGAATTCCGGACCGGACGGTTCCGCGGGCGAACTGACCACGGTGTGCGCGATGGTGGCCACTGCCTCCTCCGCCAGGTGGAGTCCTAAACTCGTCTGGTCCGTGAACGCTTGACCCTCGGTAATCCAGGTCTTCTTGTAGACGATGCGGGCGACCACGTCCGCGCCCGCCGGCAGGGCGTAGCCCGCACCGTCGAGTCGGACGACGCTTTGTCCAGGCCACCAGACGGCGATGGGTTCAACGCCGTCGAATCCAGCGGCGAAGCCGGGCCCAGTGGTGTCGGCATCGCCCAGACCACGCGCCTGACCGGTCGTGTCGACGTAGACGGCCACATGACGGACGATCGCACGGCTACCGGGGCGGACGTCCACGCCGGTGACCCAGCGCCCCTCAGTGAACGAAGTAGGCAGCGTAAAGAAACGGACCGCCTCGCTGGTGGCCGCGTCGATGGAGAACGGGTCCGGCACCGTCAGCTCGACGGTGGGGGACCCGAGTGTCCAGCCGCTGACCGGTTCCGGCGCGGCGGGTCGCTGGTCGCGCGGGCCCTCGGGATAGCCGCCGCCTGCCCATTCGAGAATCATGTCCAGCTCGTGTGCCGGCAGGACATGTCCGTTCACAAAATCACCGAATCCATCCTCTGCCTTCCAGGGGGGCATGCGCAGGCCGAGCACCTCCTCGCGGATCGATTGGGTCCACGGGAACGCTTCCTGATAGGTCAGCAGCGACATCGGGGCCACGCCGCCCGCGGCATGGCAGCTTCCGCATTGCCGCTGGAAGATGGGGAACAGGTGCTCGTTGTAGGTGAAGCGGGAGTTGATGGCGGTGTGGCCTCCGGTGCTCGTCCCGAGCGCCGCGATGACCAGCGCCAGACCGACAAACGCTCCTATGTACCGTCCCATTGTCCAGTTCCTCCCGTGTGGGCGCCGCCAGGTTCGCACCCGTCCTCAGCCGTCGGTGCGCGATTAGGGGCTCGACGGTAGATCGTAGACCGCGGAGATCTCATTCACCGAGGCACCGAACACCTGGTAGGCGTCGTCGACGTCATTCTTGTTCCCGAGGTCGCCGTACCAGTCGAGAAGATAGGCGGCTCGGACCAAATGCCGCACCGCGATTCGCACCTGATTGTTCATCGCCGCGGGCAACGTGGTCCCGCGCTGCTGCAGTGCCAGCGCCAACTCCTTGGCCTGCAACGCCGGAATGAAGATCTCGGTAAACGCGCCACGCGCGATCAATTCCTGAATCTGTCGATCCCGAGTGACGATCTCGGCCGCGATCTCGTTAGCGCTCTCAGGCACATCCGGTTGGATCCGTTGCGCCAGTGTGACGCCGTCTGGAGCGTCGCCGCCAAAGCTGACGCCCGCAGCGGAGTCGTCGGCGGCGGCGGCGATTGCGGGCGACGAGACCTCTGCGAAGATGAAGTCGAATCGCTCGGCGGGGAAGCCCTCTTCAAAGATCACCTTGGCGGTCACTTCCGCTGCGCCGCCGTAATCGGGGACCCTCGCCTCGAGGTATGCGCCGGCGGGGCCTGGTTGCAAGTCGACCGCCGCGACCTCCACGAACTCGTCCGTGGTCTCGTCGTACGCTTCCTCAGTCACCGCTCGACCTGCCCAGTCGGTGACGTCCACGGTTGCCCGGTAATTGTCTGTCGCGTAGATGCGAAAGACTCCCGGTTCCGGGTACACGCCCTCGATGTGATGGAACCCGTCCGGCGCCATGAACACGGTTCCGCCGTGTCGTGCGGTGTGGTCCATGTGCGCGCCGGCACCCGCGGCGTCGACGACCCCGCAGTTCAGCATGACCGCGCCATAGTAAGGATTACGCACTGGACCGTCTCGTTGGACCCAGGACGACCCGTTGTCATACATCGGGCAGTACGCCCGCGCAAACCCCTGGGGGAGTTCCTGGGCGACCAGTGACTCGGAGAGTGGCTTGAAGTCCGCGCGTAGTGTGGCAATGTCTGTCGCCGCTAGCGCCCGAGCGGCAAGCACCTGGGTCGAGCTGTCCGTGATGCGGGCGAACTCCTCTAACTGCGTGCGCGCCCCCTCGAAATCGTCGGCGGCCAGCGCCTCCTGTACTTGGACGTACTCGTTGAGCTGTGTCTCAAAGTCGGCCGGGTCGGCCGCTGGCATCGAGTCGGTGAGGGCAGGCGCGGTTCGGGTCACACATCCAGTGGTCGCACCAAGGAGTGTGGCCAGGAGGACGCCGGATAGGGTCGACACAGGTCTCTTCATTCGCACCTTGTGGGGCGGTTGTCGGGGGGGAACGCGACGGGGAAGGCCGTTCCCGCCCTTTGATACGTTTCGCAAAATGAGTATACAACGCGCAAAATGGGGGAAGCAATGAGCGGAGACACGAACGAGGGGCGCGCGCTGGCGGACGGGTATCTCGACGAGTTGCGGGTGTCGCGACGGCTGTCCCCAAACACGATTCTCGCGTACCGCAGGGACCTCAACCAACTGCTCGCGTTCGGCGAATCCGAATCGCGCGCGGTTGACGAACTGGATCGACAGGAGTTAGAGGCGTTCGTGCGGCGATTGATGTCGTCCGGTCGTTCGCCGCGGTCCGTTGCGCGTACCGTCGCCTGCGTGCGTGGCTTCTACCGGTTCCTGGTTCTTGATGGTCGGCTGACGAGCAGCCAGGCTGATGATGTAAGGGCGCCGCGTGCCTGGCCGGCCCTCCCGAAGTTTCTCTCGGTGGACGAGGTCGACCGCCTGTTGGAGCAACCGGACGTCACGACGGCGGGCGGCCTACGAGACCGTGCACTCTTGGAACTGCTGTACGCCACGGGGATGCGGGTGACTGAACTCGTGACCCTGCGTATTGATGCGTTGAACCTGGACGCCGGGTTTCTGACCTGCCTCGGGAAAGGCTCCAAAGAACGCATCGTCCCGATCGGTAAGGTCGCCTCTGACTGGGTTCGGCGATACCTCGGAACCGGTCGCCCCGTTCTGCTCAAAGGCCGTCTGTCTGGCCAGCTCTTCGTGAACGCCCGCGGCGGGCTGTCGTTGAGTCGGGTCGGGTTCTGGAAGGTGATGAAGAAGTATGGTCGCCAGGCCGGCCTCACGCAGGACCTCAGCCCGCACGTGGTGCGGCATTCATTCGCGACGCACCTGCTGGACCGCGGGGCCGACTTGCGGGTTATCCAGACGTTACTCGGTCACGCCGACCTGTCAACGACCCAAATCTACACGCACATCCTCGAGGCACGTCTCAAGGCGGTCTACGATGAGTTCCATCCTCGGTCCTGACGAAGGCGCGCCGGCGTTTGACCCCCTCCGGGAGGCTTTGCTATTCTTAGAGGATCTCTCACCGCTTGGGCAGAGGGGCACCGGGCGCTGAGCCAATGCGTGTCGCCACATCGTCCACAACTCCCCAGTCGTTTTCTAAGGAGCACAACCATGCGCCGGACCGGGCATTATCTTTTTACGTCGGAGTCGGTCACAGAGGGCCACCCCGACAAGATCGCTGACCAGGTTTCTGATGGCATCGTCGACGCGGTGCTGCGAGATGATCCCAATGGCCGTGTTGCGTGCGAGACCCTGCTGACCACGGGACTCGTCGTCATCGCCGGTGAAATCACCACCACCGGTTCAACTGACTTCACTGGTGTCGTGCGAGACACCATTCGCGATATTGGCTACAACCGTGGAAAGTTCGGATTCGATGCAGATACCTGCGCCGTGCTGTCGGCTATCCATCCTCAGTCGCCAGACATCGCGATGGGTGTGGACCCGGGCGGCGCGGGGGATCAGGGGTTGATGTTCGGGTATGCCTGTTCGGAGACCGACTCACTCATGCCGCTGCCGATCACGCTGTCCCACGACCTGGTTCGCGGGTTGTCGAGAGCGCGCCGGGACGGCGTGCTGAAATACCTGCGTCCCGATGGTAAATCCCAGGTTACGGTTGAGTACGACGGCGACACGCCGGTCCGCGTGGATGCCGTAGTGGTCTCCAGCCAGCATGCCGACGACGTCAGCACGGAGCAGATTCGGGCTGATGTCATCGCGAACATCATCAAGCCGATCGTCCCGGAGCACCTGCTGGACGACAAGACGCACATCTATGTCAATCCCACCGGTCGCTTTGTGACGGGTGGGCCGCACGGCGACGCGGGGGTGACTGGCCGCAAGATCATCGTGGATACCTACGGCGGGGCAGCGCCTCACGGAGGGGGCGCGTTCTCTGGCAAAGACCCCACGAAGGTCGACCGGTCGGCCAGCTACATGGCCAGGTATGTCGCCAAGAATTGCGTGGCGGCCGGGTTCGCGGACCGTGTGCAGGTCCAACTCGCATATGCGATCGGGGTCGCTGACCCTGTGTCGGTCTTGATCGAGACCTTCGAGACGGCGAAACTCGACGAGGATCGCATCGCCGCACTCGTGCGGGAGCATTTCTCGCTCACGCCGAAAGGGATCATCGAGACGCTGGATCTGCGTCGACCGATTTACCAGCAGACCGCCGCATTTGGGCACTTCGGACGCTCCGAGCCGGATATTACGTGGGAGCGCACAGACAAGGCGGCGGCCCTCCGGTCCGCGGCTGGGCTGTAGGCAGTTGTCGCAGCGCTCGCGCTGTGATGAAGGATGAAGGTTGACCCCGGCACACGGGGACGTCGCAATGGCCGCTGGGCAGACTGCCTGGCGGCCATTGTTTTGTACGGTAGTATTGTGCCAGTTTTAGGTCGATGGACCTATTATTGAGTAATTCATGACCATCTTCTTACGAGAGGTGCCCGGACAAGACCGGAGCGCAGTGTCCGTGTGAAGCGACAAGCCCCAAGAGCGAAGCCTCTGACTGCGGGCCCTCCGTCGGCGTCTCGGCGCCGGCGACCACGAGAATCCAGCTACCCAGAATCCGGGGAGATCTGACCGATCGCGGCCGATGAGGTGTGGCAGAGGCGATTCGGGTCTACGTGCGAACCGTTAGGAGCAGGTAGACGGCGGAGCCGCCAAATAGGACATTGGGCGCCCAGGCTGCGAGCCCTGGAGACAGCAGGCCAGCGCTCCCGAAGGCCGAGAACACACTGATGACGACCCAGTATGAGATCGCGAGCATGATACCGATCCCGACCCCGTAGAGGGTGCCGTGGCGGCCTGTCGTGACCGCAAACGGGACGGCGATCAGGGTCAGAATGAGGGTGACTAGGGGGAACGACAACTTCCGCGCAAGGGCCACGCGGAGGGGGACGACATCGACGCCGCTGGTTGAGAGTTCGGTAATATACCGGTCCAGTTCCTGGTAGTTCATACGCAGGGCGTCTGGGGGCTCCGCGGCGAAGTACTCGGGGCGCTCGATTGCGAACTCTCGCTCATCGCTGGCGAGGAAGGCTTCTTCGGTGTCGCTCGCCGTGAACTGTCTCACCCATGTGTCCTCGCCTTGCCAACTGCTGGTGTCGGAGTCGTAGACAGCGCGTCCGGCAAAGGCCCGTTCAGACACTCTCCACTCGTCCGGGGCGAATCGATACACGGTCAGCCCATGCAGCGCAGCCCCGGCGGCATCGAATGAGCCGTAGTTGTAGATCGCACCGTCAGGACTCATGATCCACTTGCGGTTGAGGGCGTCAGAGAGCGGCCGAGTGATGCCTCGTATTGCGTCGTTGCGCTCATCCGCTCGGCGGTTGGCCTCGGCGAGAAACGTCTCGCTCATCCCGAACAGCACTGCACTCCATACCAGCGAGAAGAAGAGCAGTGGCATCGAGGTCCGATAGAGGCTAATGCCGCAGGCCTTCATCACGGTGAGTTCGCTGCTCTTCGTGAGCACGCCGATGGTGACCAAGGTGGCGACGAGCGTAGAGATGGGCAGGACGAAATACACCCATTGTGGCGTTTGATACCAGAAGTACGCGCCGATCATCTGGAACGTCGCTTGTCCCTTGAACAGCTTGTCCGAGAGATCGACGAACGTGGAGATATAGAAGATGCCAAGGAGCCCGACGAACGACAGGCAGACGAGCCGCAGATACTGCATCGCGACGTAACGATCCAGAAGCCCAATCATTGACCACCCGGCGGACGACGGGCCTGAGCGACGGTTGGTCTGGACGGGCGCCGGCGAGACTAGTAGGGGGGCCGCGGCGTCGGCGGGCGTGTCAGCCTCGCCATACTGTGTCGCGCGAGGCCTGGGCCACGGAAGCCGGAACGAGAACACCCGTTCTGCCGTGCGGCTCCGCCTGACGATCAAGAACGCACCGATGCTGGCGATGACGATGTTTGGCAGCCACCTGGCGAGATGTGGGGAGACGAGGGCCCCCTTGGCCATCGCCTCGGCGCCGTACATAAGGACGTAGTAAGCAAAGATAACGCCGATACCGAGGGCGAAGCTGGCGAGTTTACCGTCTTTTCGGCTGGTGACACCCAGTGCGAGCGCGATGAGCGCGAAGGCGAAGCACGCGGCGGGAAGAGAGAACCGCTGGTGGATCTCCATGATCGCGTTGTGCGGCGATGCACCGCCTGCGACGAGTTGGGCCACCTGCTCCCGCAGCTCTGGGAGGCTCATTTCCGCGAACCCGCGCGGGGGACCGCCTCCGTCGGTGAAGATGGACTCGGCGTCAAACGGCACCAGCGTTTCAGTGAATCGAGTCTTGGTGTAGGCATCTGGATCGTCAGGTGCCACGCGATGAATAGAACCACTGAGCAGGAGAATGTCGACCGTCTGGACGTCGTAGTCGACCACGATCCGCCCCTGTTTCGCCACGTAGACGACAGGCTGGCCTTCCTCCTGGTTCATGGCCAGAATGACATCCGTCCATTCGGTGCCCTGCTCGGTGACCTCCCGTACATAGAGGGTGACGCCGGGGAGGCTCTGGTCAAAGACCTGGGGTTTGACCTGGTCCGCGGTGTATGACGCCAACTGCCGGAAGACGATTTCGCGGAATGCCTGGTTGGCGTCTGGGAGCACGACGATCAGGATGTAGCATGTCGCCGCGCTCGCACACAGGGCGAGGACCGCAACCGGTCGAAGCATCCGCAGCAAGCTGATGCCGCACGCCTGCATGGCGACAGTTTCTCGGTCGCCGGATAGACGGCCCAGTCCCATGAGCAGGCCGATCAGCACCGCCATAGGAATGGTGACACCCAGCCCCTGCGGAATCAGCAACCCCATTAAGGTCGCCACGGTGATGAAGTCAACGCCCTTGGTCAGTAGATCCTGGGCCTGTCCCATGAGCGGCGGGATCATGAGCATGAACGTCAAGACGAGCAGGCTGAGAAACACCATGGGGAGTGTCTCTCTCAGGATGTAGCGGTCGATCGTGTGGAGCATGACTGGCTGAAATTCTACCACCCGATCTATCGGCGCGAGAGTGGGGAAGGGGTGGCTCCGGGAGAATTTTCGAGAACCGGGGATCTAAGCGTTCGCGCGATTCGCGGTATTGGGATCGCCGACGGGCGATTTGAGCACGCGATTCGTTGGATGGCTCGCGCGCGGTCCACGCGGCATGCGGACGCTGACGCCCGCTCAGAGTCTCGCCGCCGCGCGGCCGCCGGAGGCCGTGGGCTGACGGAGCCTCGCGCAGCGACCCCATATTTGACGTGGCAATTTGAGACCGATATTTTGCCGTCTCATCCCTCTGCATCAACCGTATTTATTGAGTCCAATAATGGGTGTTATGTTAACTTACGCATAAATAGACCCCTCTTTTAGAGCGCAGAACCGTTTCAGGACGCGTCGTCAACCGTGGGTTTCAATTGGAACGGACGCCTCGGCAGGCGCCAATAACCGCCGGACCGATCTGCCAGTCGAGGGGTTATCGTCCGAGCGAGTGACTGCGCGGATGCTGATGTCGGCGTGCCCTGTGTTGGCGGCTGAGACTCTAGTCGGCTTGCTGCTTGAGCTCGGCAATGATGTCGGTGAGGGCCGTGATGATTTCGGCGCGGTCGACCTTTGACTTGCGGAAGCGTAGGCTGAGGTTGAAGCTCTTCGCGGGCGGAATGTACTTGAACGTGAACGCTTTGGGGCGTCCAGGTTTGGGTTTCGAGGTAACGGCCCGGGCCTGTTCTCGAGTGGTGGAGCCTCCGCGCGTCAAAGATTCGAGCAGTGCGACCATTTTCTGGGGGTCGCCTTGTCTAACAACCTGAAGCAGCAACGACTTGGAGCCAATGTCGGCCAGCCGACAGAGCTCTCTGACCTCATTAGGCATGCCTGAGAGGCTCAGTGACTCGGTAACCGATGTTCGAGACTTCCCAAGGCGCCGTGCCAGCTCTTCGTGTGTCAGGCCGTGTTCGCCCACGAGCGTCTGGAGGGCTTCGGCCTCTTCGAATGGGGTCAGGTCCTTGCGCTGAATATTCTCGATGAGCGCGATCTCGATAAGCTGCGCGTCGTCGACGTCCCGGATGACAGCGGGTACTTCGCGCAGCCCGACCTGCACCGAGGCCTGGTAGCGACGCTCCCCCGCCACGATCTGAAATCGCCCACGGCGCTGCCTGACGATGAGTGGTTCGATGATGCCCTTTTCGGCGATCGACGCCATGAGCTCAGACAGGTCACCCATTACTTGTCTGGGCTGGTCCGGATTCGGGTCGACCTGGTCGATGGGAATCAGTCGACCGATTGGTGTACCGGATGACGCAGCGAGAGCCTCGACGTAGTGTTCATCGTGGCGCATGGAGACGGCTTGCGGGAGTCCTCGTCTAGGCACGGTCCATCACCTCCTCGCACAGGCTGTAGTAGTCGGAGGCGCCCTTTGAGTCTGGGGCGAATGAGAAGATAGACTCCCGATACGCGGGACTCTCCTCCAGTCGGACATTCTTCGAAATCACAGTCTTGAACACCTTGGCCCCGAACACTTTATTGATCTCCGCTTGAATGTCTCGTCCGAGCGATGTGCGCCGGTCGTGCATGGTGATGAGGACGCCAAGTATTTCGAGCGCGGGGTTCGCCCGTGTCCTGACCTTTTCGACGGTCTCCAGCAGGTCGTCGGTGCCTTCCAGGGCGAAGTAGGACGACTGAATGGGGATGAGCAGGTGCGTCGACGCCACGAGGGCGTTCACCGTGAGTAGCCCCAGCGTCGGAGGACAGTCGATGACGACGTACGGATACTTGTCAGCCAGGGGGGCCACGAGGTCTTTGAGACGGAAGTGCGCGTCGAGCTCCCCTACTAACCTGGCCTCGAGTTTTGCGAGAGAGATCCGGGATGGTACGACAGACAGATTCTCTTGCCGGTCGGCTGGGATAATCACGTCGCTCAGCAACGCTCCTGGGTTGGCCAGCGCCTCGTACACCGACGATTCGATGGTTTCTCGATCGACGAAAGACAGCGTACTATTGCCCTGCGGATCGAGGTCGATGAGCAACGTGGATTCGCCGCGCAACGAGAGAGCGGCCGCCAGGTTGATGGCGGTCGTGGTCTTCCCCACTCCGCCTTTCTGGTTCGCAATCGTGACGATCATCTTGAACGGCACGGGCGGTAGTCTCCGGGGTTAGTTGCTGCGCCAAGCAGCGTTGACAGGTTCGACGGTTGCGCATGTCATTCTAGCGCTGAGGCTAGCGGATGTGCAAACCAGCCGCCTTACATCTTGTATTTGCCGAGTTCAGCTGGGTCGAGGTTCTCGAGCCATTGTTGCAGGCGTTCCGAGTCCCCAGTGTCCGGCGTGATGTTGAGTGATTTGGCACCGTCGATGACGGCGTCTTCGGCGAAAATAGGGGCGCGGATGCGCAGTGCTAGCGCGATGGCGTCGCTCGGTCTTGCATCAATGACGACGACCTGGTCGCCGACCAGGAGGTGCAGCACCGCATAAAATGTATTCCCTTTGAGTTCACTCACCACCACTTTTTGCACGTTGCCGTGGAGGTCCTCAATCACATTGCGGAGCAGGTCGTGGGTCATGGGTCTGGACGTCGCGACGTTCTCGATTTGGATGGCGATGGCATTGGCCTCGAAGACTCCCACCCAGATGGGGAGCACGCGCGTCCCGTCACTCTCGTGCAGCATGACGATCGGCATGTTCGTGACGGGATCAACCATCAGCCCCTTGATTGACATCTCGATCTGCATCGTCGGTTCCTCTACGGTCGTGTCGGGCTTGAGCGCACACGAAGGCTGCGCCGCGTGAGTTGTTGACTGTGGCTACGCACGTCGCTCGGCCAACTCGCCTCGAAGACTGTATGGACCGCTGTCCGTGATCCGCACGCGTACGAATTGGCCGAGGAGGTCCGCAGGAGCTTCGAAGTTGACCACAGTGTTGCCGGACGTACGCCCGGCCAAATCTGACGATCGCCGCCGGCTGGTGGAGTCCACGAGTACCTCGACTTCGTGGCCGACCTGAGCTCGATGAAGGGCTTCCTGAATACCCTTCTGGGTCTCCTGGAGCGCGACAATTCGACGGGTCTTGTCGGCGGCCGCGACATCATCTGCGAGCCGTTGCGTGGCCAGGGTGTTCGGGCGCTCCGAATATTTGAACGAGAACATACTGTGATAGCCAACGGTCTGCACGAGGCTCATCGTGTCGTCGAAATCGCGCTCGGTCTCGCCTGGAAATCCGACGATGACGTCGGTCGACAGCGCGATGTCAGGTATCGCCAGTCTGATCCGCTCCACAAGCGACAGATACTCTTCGCGCGTGTGGCGGCGCCGCATTCGGGACAGGACCTCAGTTGAGCCTGATTGCACGGGCAGATGCAGATGCCGGCAGACCTTGGGGAGTTGCGCCATGGCGCTGATCATCCGCGCCGAGACGTGCCTCGGATGGGGACTCGCGAACCGGATGCGCGCGACATCGGGCACTTCGTGGACCAGCTCGAGCAAGCTCGCGAAGTCACAGTCGGGTTTATCTGGGGCGACGTAGTGATTGACGATTTGGCCAAGTAGCTGAATTTCTCGATGTCCCTGGGACGCGGCTAACCGTACCTCTTTCACAATTTCGACCGCTGAGCGCATGCGCTCATGGCCCCGTGTGTACGGGACGACGCAGAACGAGCAAAAATCATTGCAGCCCTCGATAATCGTGACCGATGCTCGCACGGGGTCAGAGCGCCGCGTGATGCCAAACGGAAAGGACACATTGTCGTAGGGGTTGATGTCGACCCGCTCAGGTCGACTCTGTTCAAGCTCCTCTACCATCTCGGGAAGCCGGCTCAGCGCTTGCGTACCGACGACCAGGTCGACGCGTCTTCCCCGCCCGAGGAGCGCGCGACCTTCCTGCTGGGCGACGCATCCGGTAACCGCGACGATAGGTCGTCGTCCATGGTTATTATCTGTCACTTGACCTAATTCAGTGTAGAGCTTGTCCTCGGCCCGCTCTCTGACGCTACATGTATTAATGACAACCAGATCAGCCTGGTTGGGACCCTCTGCCGCCTCGTAGCCGGCCTGATCCAGCAAACCGGCGAGGCGCTCGGAGTCGTGGACGTTCATCTGGCAGCCGAACGTTTCAATGAAATACTTCTTGGGCACGGTGTTGTCTATTGAGAGTCGCTAGGGCTTTTCATCTTTGAGGAGCTCGCGTGCCGTCCGCAAGAC
>CAWWAF010000018.1:0-46193 GCA_963934795.1 uncultured bacterium | reverse complement strand
CCGGCCCAGGCCCAGCCACCGTTCAACCACGTTGCTTTCGAGATGAATGTCCTGGAGCCGCGCGTAGGTCAGGCTGATGTCCTTACGAAACAGGACCCCCCAGCGCATGCTGACCCCCTCGTCGTCGAAGCGATAACGAAGGGTCCCGTAACGCAGAAACGAGGTCAGGGCCGCCAACGGAAAGAACGGCCCGGCGAGGATGGAGGCCAGCAGGTAGTATTTGAGAAGATTCGGATGCGGTCGGTCCAACCGATCGATGTCGAGCGTCGGATGGTCATCCATCGAGCACACTCCAGCCTCGGTCCAGCAGCCCCCGCCCGTCCCCGGACCTCGCTTCATGGTGGGCGCCGGTCGTGGTCCATGATGTCATGGCCGCTGTGACCTGCCTGGGAGGAACGCCGGAACCGCGGTCGTTGCCGTGCCCTCGCTAGCCGCTGGTCAGCCGAGCCAGACGGCGCGCGGCCGTCTCGAGTGCGGGCACACTACGGCAGAAGGCGAACCGCAGATACTCATCGCCGCCCCCCTCAGTCGCATAGAAATTGTCTCCAGGCACGGAGGCAACGCCGACTTCGGTGATCAAGTGCAAGGCCGCCTCCATCGGAGCTCGACCAGCAAGACCCGGCACGTCACGATACCGCGCGAACAGATAGTAGGCCCCTTCAGGGGCACTGACACCGAATCCGGCTCGGTCCAATCCCCGTGTCAGAGTCTCGCGTTTCCTCGCGTACGCGGTGCGCAGCGTGTCGAACGCGCTCGCGTCGAGCTTGAGCAACGCGACCGCGGCCCGCTGAAGTGGGGTTGGCGCCTGAATGACCATCGTGTCGTGGAAACCGCGAATCGCGGGCGTGTAGAGGGCCGGCGCGATGACCCAGCCGACGCGCCAGCCCGTAGCATTCCCCGTCTTGGAGATCGAATTCACCACGATCGTGCGCTCTCGCATACCCGGTATCGCCGCCGGACTCAGATGTCGCGCGTCGTCGAACACAATGTGCTCGTAAATTTCATCGCTGATGACCAGCAGGCCGTGGCGCGCAGCCAACTCCGCGATGAACGCGAGGTCGCTCGCCGAAAAGACCTTGCCTGTTGGATTGTGTGGCGTGTTGAGGATAAGGGCGCGGGCACCGCGGGACGCCGCCGCCTCCCATTCGTCTCGGTTCAGCGACCAGCGCCCAGTCGCGACATCTTCAACCAGCGTCACATAGTCAGGGACCAGACCGAAGACTGCCGCCTGGGCCGGATACATCTCGTGATACGGCTGCGGCACGATGAGTCGGTCGCCTGGCGCACAGACGCCAGCCAGCACGGACGCGAGCGCTTCAGTGGCACCGAGGGTAACCGTGATGTCGGTCTCCGGGTCTGGACGCCAGCCATACAGCCGCAGCGTGTATGCCGCAATGGCCTCGCGAAGCTCAGGCAGCCCGAAGGGGAACGAATACTGGTTCAAGCTGTCCGGGTGCCCCTGGAGCGTCTCGAATAGCTGTTTCAACGGTCGGTCGACGATTTCGGACACATCGAGGCCTGGTGCCATCTCCCGCAGAGACGCACCATCGAGTCGCGCCATCTGTGCCTCTGACCCGCCCAGCATGGCCGACACCGCCGCCCAGACCAAGTCGAATGGCGGGCACTCGTCGGTGAATCCCTGCGACAGATTCACAGCATCGTGCTCAACCGCCAGCCGCGTCATCCGACGAATCACCGACTCCGTGGTCGCCACTGGTGTCACCTCCGCGCTGACTACCGTTCGCATCCGGCCGGTGGGGTGGCCTCGGCCGCGCTGAACTGGGTCGTGACCGATTGCGGCGGCCGGGCACCGTGAGCCGCCGCAATCGGCCGCGTCCGCCTTCCCGGGTATCCCCGCTGAATCTCCATGAGGCGGCGCAATGGTGCCAACAGGCGATCGCCAGCTGACGCGTCCATCTGCTCGTGTCCGTGCTCCGCGAGCAGGGTCAGACACCGGTGCGCCGCTTCCAGCGTGCACAGGCACTCGGCCCGAGGCTGGCGCTTGATCGAGAACGCCGAGGGCGCCGCGCTATCAAAACCGAGACGGGGCAACGCGTGCACAAGCCGGCTTCGCCGAAGGATCGACTTCGCGCCAGCCCAGGTGCCATCGATGAGGAAAAACACCGGTTGGCGGCCAATTACGGGGCGATACTCGCCGCGGGACAGGTTGTCTCCGTCCGGACCAGGGTAGACAAGGCGACAGTCCGTCGACGCGTCCCCCAGCAGAGCCCTGACTCTCGGATGCTGGTCAAACTCCGTTCCCACCAGGACCTCGGACCTCTCCAGCGACAAGTGCGCAAGCCGTCCGGTTCCAACCCGCACTTTGCGGTACTCCTTCGGGTGAGTCAGAAACACCAGGTGGGTGCGTGTCGCGACGCGGGTGATGGCCGAGCAGACGCAGGTGACCGCTGGACGCCGGCAGCGGTAACAAAATGGGCGAGGCATACCTACCGCTGATTCCGCAGGATCGTCGGTACAAAAAAGAACGCGCCGGCAGAGCCTAGGCTCCACCGGCGCGCGTAGTTTACTCAACGCGAGTAAGGGACTTCCTACCAGCGAGCAGTCGTCGAGAGCCGCATGATGCGACCGTTGACGATCTGGCCCGCATACTCGGCAATCGAGCTCTGCCGGCCAACTGCCGTGCTCCGGCTAGAGCGGTACTCCTGCTCAAACCCGGCGTTCAGCAGGTTGAAGCCCTGAACCATCACCTCCCAGCGCACGCGACCGAAGTCGAATGTCTTGGCGAGGCTCATGTCCATCTGCGTCCAGTACGGCGGGAACTTCACACTGTTGCCAGGCAACAGCACGTAGTCGTTGATGGCCGAGGTGCTCGTGCCGATCCGCGCCGGCGCGACGCCGCCATTGGCCGTTGCTATGATCGGAGCTCCCAGCACACAGTTGCCTGTGCAGTTGTCCGCCGTGTAGAACGGCGAACCGTAGGTGGTGGTGGTCCGGGTCAGCTGCTGCGTCTCCCGGAACTGGTCGCCCGCGTAGCCGCCGGCGTTGGCGAGGAAGGTGCCCGCCACTCGGAGGTCATACCACGGCAGCGGATAGCTACCGGAGATTTTGAACTCGTGCCGATACGGCGTCGGATACGCGAATCCGTCGCAGAACCGCAGCTGATTCGGGTCGTCCTCTTCTTCGTTGACAATTGCGCAGTTGTCGGTAACACCACCACCCGAGAACCAGCTCGTGCCAGGCGAGTCCATGCTCCAGCCACCGAACACCGTGCCACCGCCGCCAAGCCGACCCTGGAAGCTCAGCTCGAAGCCGGTGTAGCGGTTCCGGTAGTCACCACCCGCGTCGACGAGGTTATCAACCAACTCGTCCACGAGAGCGGCTGCGGAGTTGTCGATGTTGTAAATCGGAGCCGTCCCGACATACGGAGCAGGCATCGTGTAGAAGATCGGCGTGTTGTTGTTGAAGTTGCTGAAATTCCTAAGCAGGTTGTCTGACTTCTGCGGATCACGGACCCACCGGCGTCTGAACTCGGCCGAGACCGACAGCCCAGGCCGCACTTCCTGCTGGATTCCGACGGTCAGCAGGTCGTTATAGCCGCGGTGCACGTTAGGCGACGGAGCGTTGACATTGCGAATACCGAATCCGCTTTGGGATGTCTCGCCGATTTCCCAGTTCTGGGCGATGTTGTCGCCGTTGGTGCCGTACGGGTCGGCACAGCCGCTCGGTGCGAGCCGTGTGCAGCCCGCGGGCAGCAGTCCGGTTGTACCGTCGAGCGTGATGTCATTCCAGAGACGATTCTCCGACGCCTGTTGCGCCGGCTGGAAGACGTTCGCGAGCGACGACAGTCCATAGGCGTTGACATACCGGTTCAGGCCGAACTTCAGCGCCGTCCTGCCGTCGCCCCGAAGGTCGTAGGCAAGGCTGAAACGCGGAGCGAAGTCGGGGCCCCACCGCGGAATCTCGAGCAGCTCGACGCCGCCCGGACCGAACGCCACGCTCGGCGCGAACCGACCGGCGGTTGTCGTAACCGGCTCAACCGAGGACTTGGCCCAGTCGACCCGCACGCCATAGTTGATGGTCAACCGGTCGATGGTCCAGGAGTCCTGGGCATAAATCCCAATCTCGTAGTCCACGTTGTTCCGTCGTTGCGACGGATCGTTGTAGACCCGAACGTCCTGAGGAGCGCCCAGTAGACCCGGCGTCAGCCCGTCGAGGACGTTCTGCTCGGCCTGCGGGAAGGATGCCGTAATGAAGTCGGCGGTGAGGCCGAACGGGTTGGGATCGTCGCCGTAGAGCTGCACGAGGTTCGCATTCGAGTTACGTGCGACATGCTCTCTCGCCCACGAGTTCTCGAACCCGACCTTCACGTTGTGCGCGCCGGTGACATACGAGAGTGAACCGATGACGTTCGTCTTGAACGGCGAGTTCACCGTACTGCCGCGTGCCGCGGAGCCATACCCACGACCGCTGTAACCAAGACGCTGGTCGAGCTTGGAGGTGTAGAGGCCCCCCGGGCCGCCATACCACGGGTCGCCGGCCCCCGTCTGGGCTAGATGCTGCGCGCTACCCACCGCCGGGAAGCAGGGAGTCGAGAAACAGCCGACGAGGCCGGCCGGTGCCTCCTGCTTAACTTCAGGCTGGTAGCCGATGGGGTAGACCTCGCCGTTGAACGACAAGCCGACCTCGGCCAACATCCGGTTGGTCAGTGTGGAGGTCCACTTGGTGGCCGCGGTGTAGTAGAGGAGCGGGCGACGCTTCGACGACGCGGTCTGAATGTCGGTGCCAGGGTTGTGCTCGTGGTTCCGCACCTTACGGATGCGGTCCAAGTAGGCGGAGAACTTGTTCTTGCTGTTCGCCTGGTAGGTCAGCCGCATCAACCCGCTGGTCAGCAGCCCGTCATCGAGCCCCTTCGTGGTGCCGTCCCGGTAGAAACTGTTCAGCACGACGTTGTCGGTGCCCCAGTTCCGGATGGACCCGAAGAACCACAGCTTGTCTTTAACAATCGGGCCGCCCAACGAGGCGTTCATGTCGAAAACCCGGTCGATGGACGGCGCACCATCCCGGGGGTCGCCCTGATTGGTCGACTGCACACCCAGGTCGCCGAGCCGTTGGTTCCAGACGTCGGCACCCCAGCTGCGGTGCGAGCCGCCGAAGTAGCCGGTTCCACTGAACTGGTTACCGCCGTCTTTCGGGACCATGTTGACCCGGATGCCACCGAGCTTCGTGTCGGCGCCCGCGCCGGACGTCGTGAACGACGTCTCCGACATCATCTGCGGGTTGAAATACATCTGATACGCGCCGTTGCCGATGGCTGAGTTCACCTGCATGCCGTCGACCAGGGTCGTCGTATCCATGCCGCCTGAACCGTTGCCATACATCAGCACCTGCTCCATGGCGCGCGCGCCGCCGATATCCGGCAGGCTCGTGCGAACGCCAGGCACCAGCGTGCCGAACGAATAGAGGCTGCCACCGGTCGGAATCGCCTGGAGGACCTCAGCCGTGAGCACTTCGACCCGTTCGGTCTGCTGCACGTCGACGACCGGAGTCTCACCGGACACCGTGATGGTTTCCTCGAGGGAGCCGACCGCCAGCACCACGTCAATATTGACGGTGACGTCGGACGGGAGAGTAACCTCGTTGCGGACCTGGGTTCCGAACCCGGGCAGGTCGTAGGTTAGCGTGTAGCTGCCAGGACGCAGATTAATAATCGTGTACTGGCCGGTACCGTCCGTGACGCCAAGCCGCGAACCTTCGATGAGTGCCTCACTGGCGGCCGTCACGGTCACGCCGGGCAGTGCGCCCCCGGTGTCATCCGTCACGTTACCAGCGAACTGGCTCTGGGCCGATGCTGCGACGGGGACCAGTAATAGGACCCCCAGCACGACCATTAGGAACTTTCCGAACTTCATGCTCTCTACCTCCCTGAGGCTGTATGCCTCGTGGAAATTATCTATTCGCCTTCTTTTAAGCAACTATCGTACCCGTTTCACCTGCCGACGCTCCTGGCCTACCGTGTCGCTCATAACCCCTTTGGCCATAGGCGCTTATCTTCGACATCCGTCCGCGCAGACCAGCCATGGCCGTCAGTCCCCAAACGCAGGATCCAATATTTTGGTCAGCGCCATCCAGCCGATTGGACCATGCTCTCCACTCGCGTCAGCCCCAAATGTATCGCCTTGTCTTCCGTCCGCGCTGCTTCAACGCCATCCCGTCCCTGCGCGCCGGTCAACCCGGTGCTGCGCGGCGACCGCGACGGTGCGCCGATTCTGGATCCGTCTGCGAGCGGCCAAGTATTTGATCTCCAAGACGCGTTGTCAACCGACGGGCCGCAACAAGAGACGGGTCAGACTCGACCGGTCACCAACGCATCGACGACGCCCGGTTCCGCCAGCGTCGACGTGTCACCCAGGTCGTGCACGTCCCCTTCGGCGATCTTACGGAGAATCCGGCGCATGATCTTGCCGGACCGAGTCTTCGGCAGTCCGTCGGTGAACTGGATTTTGTCGGGTGTCGCGTGCGGGCCGATATCGTTTCGGACCGCCTTGACGATCTCGGCCTTCATCTCGTCGGTTGCGGTCTGGCCGGTCTTGAGGGTGACGAACGCATAGATCGCGTTGCCTTTGATGTCGTGCGGGTACCCGACCACGGCGGCTTCCGCGACAGCCGGGTACCGACCGACCGCCCCCTCGATCTCAGCCGTGCCCAAGTTGTGCCCCGAGACGATGATGACGTCGTCAACCCGCCCGGTGATCCAGTAGTACCCATCTTTATCACGCAGGCACCCGTCACCCGGGAAGTACTTCCCGGGGAAACGCGCAAAATACGTATCAAAGAAGCGCTTGGGATCCCCGTAGACGCCACGCATCTGACCTGGCCAGGACTCGAGAATTACCAGATTGCCCCGCACGCCATTGCCCTCCAGCAGGTTCCCTTCATCGTCGACCAGCGCGGGCTTGACGCCCGGGAGCGGGAAGGTTGCGGAGCCTGGCTTGGTTGGCGTTGCGCCGGGCAGCGGCGAGATGAGAATGCCGCCGGTTTCGGTCTGCCACCAGGTATCGACGATGGGGCATTTCTCGTTCCCAATAACCGAGTGATACCAGGTCCACTCTGGCGACTTGATCGGCTCACCGACCGTGCCGAGGAGGCGCAGGCTGCTCAGGTCGTACTGGTTGGGGAAGGAGTCTCCCTCTTTCATCAGCGCGCGGAGCGCGGTAGGCGCCGTGTAGAGCACATTGACTTTGTGCTTCTCGCAGATCTGCCAGAACCGGCCCCAATCGGGGTAATTCGGCACGCCTTCGTACATCATCGTCACGGCACCGTTCGCGAGCGGCCCGTAGGTGATGTAGCTGTGCCCAGTGACCCAGCCGATATCGGCGGTGCACCAATAGATGTCGCCCGGGTGGTAGTCGAAGACGTAATTGAAGGTGGTCGCGACATAGGTCAGGTACCCACCGGTCGTGTGCAACACCCCTTTCGGGGTGCCGGTGGACCCGGACGTGTAGAGGATGAACAGGGGGTCTTCGGCATCCATCGGCTCCGGTGCGCAGGTCGCATCCGCCGCCGCGAGGGCCTCATGCCACCACACGTCACGGCCATCAACCATGTCGACCGCGGCACCGGTACGCTTGACCACCAGGATTTTCTCGACGCTCGGCGTCTGTTTGACAGCTTTGTCCGCGTTCGCCTTCATGGCGATGTCCTGCTTCACGCCACGCACCCCGGTGTCCTGGGTGATGATCGCCTTGCAGCTCGAGTCGTTGATCCGCGTCACCAGGCTGTCGGCGGTGAATGCGCCGAAGACGATCGAGTGAATGGCTCCGATGCGAGCGCACGCGAGCATCGCGACCACGAGTTCGGGGATCATCTGCATGTAGATACACACGCGGTCGCCCTTGACAATCCCCATGTTCTTGAGCGCGTTGGCAGCCTGCTGCACCTCAGCATGCAGATCGGCGTAGGTGTACGTCTTGTTCTCGGACGGGTCGTTGCCCTCCCAGATCAACGCGGTATCGCCGCCCCGTCCCGCCTCGACGTGCCGGTCGACGCAGTTGTAGCAGGCGTTGAGTTTCCCTCCCAGGTACCACGCGATCTCGGCCTTGTGAAAGTCGTACTCCCGTACGGTGTGCCACTTCTCGAACCAGGTAATACGCTCGTCCGCCTGCTGTGCCCAGAATCCCTCGGGATCGGCGACGGACCGACCGTAGAGCGCGCGATACTCGTCGAGCGACTTGACATGGGCTCCGCCGGCAAACGCCGCCGGTGGGTCAAATACAGGTGCTTGGTCGAAGGTCTCAGACTTGTTCGCCACGGTCTTCTCCTATCGGTAACTCACTCGTAAACGACAAAGGATACCCTAGCTGCGCGTAGCACCGGTGTACACGGCCGGTCCGCACTCTTCATGTGACATATACTGCGATGGATGTGCATCCGGCAGACATGCGCCGTCGTGGTTGGCCTGATGGTCGCGGTGGGAGTGGCGTCGATAGCCGCCCAGAGCGGTGACGCGCTCTACCTGTGTATGAGCGATTCGGACACGCGGGCCCTCGATATCGGCGCAACCGTGTGCGACGCGGCACCGACCGACTCGCTGACCCAGCGTATGGAGGTCGACAACCTCCAGCTCCGCGCCGGAGTTCTTGTCACTGACGTGACGGTCGGCGACATGGCCCAGATCGCCGGTTTGGCGCCCGGAGACGTCATCTATCGAGTCGGCGGCGTCGACGTCGGAGACAACGTGCTCGCTGCGGCTCGCCTCAGCTTGCTCATGGCCGACACCGATACCGTGGTCAACTTTCTGCGACGCGGACGTCCCTACCGGGTCAAGCTTCGCCTACCGTAGAGGGTTGGTCACCCTACTCGTGTGGCATTGGCAAGTGCACGAGCCAGGCTGTGACCGCCAACACGGCCGCCGCCACCAGCAGTTCGGCGGTGCCTGACCGCCGCAATCGAGCCACTCCCCCCGGTGCACCGACCCGGGGCCGGACCCGACGCCAGTTATAGGCACCCAGTGCCGCGGTCACCGCGAACAACCCGGTCTTGCTCAGCAATACCCGCCCATAAATGGTCTCCCACAGCTGGCGGGGCTCGTCGACATACAGCATCGCGGTCACCACCCCAGTACCGCCAAGGACAGTCGCGGCGATCAAGGCCACCGGTGAAAACCGGTCGACGAGGCTGGCCACGGCCACGCCGTCGTCTGACGACGGCGACCACGCTGCCCGCACGCCAGTCGAAAGCAACACGAGCAGCGTTCCGAGCCAGATCCCGGCGGAGAGGAGGTGCACGACCTGGAGCGACATCGGGAGCAGGCTCCCACCGGCGTAGGCGAACGCGTGGCCAGTGGTGGGCGCCAGGCCGACCATGGCGAGCGCCGTGCCGCCGAGCAGGAACCAGTGCCAACGCCCCCCCCGCTGGAACACCATGAACATCGCCGCGAGAGCCGCTGCGGCCACTGCCGCGGCCTGCAGCCGCCAGCGACCGCCCCAGCGGGTCTGTTCGGCCACGAGTCGCAGCAGTTCGACGGACACCGGCTCGTCAAGCCCAAATGACGAGTAGGTTTGCGCGTAGAGCCGGGCAGCCGTGGCCAGCACCAGCAGGATCACGGCCGCTCCTGCCTGGCGACGCAGTCCCACCTCCAGCAGCCGACCGTGGCCCGGTGTGTCTGGCGCTGGGGCACGGGCCGCGACGATGCGGTACGCGCAGATTCCGACCAGCCAGACAATGCCCACGTCGGTGAGCCACCTGGCGGCTGAGAGCAGTAGCAGCGCGTAGGTTTCGCCGGACATCGGAGCAGGGTACCTTCGGACGCGTGTCGTAGGATAGACGGATGTGCGCGGCACGCTGCTCATCCGCCGGCTGGTCGGCGCACGCCTTTGGGCCAGTGGCGGCCATAGCCACGTTGGTACTCCTCGCCACCGCGGTCGCGGCCGCGCATCCGCTCACCTTCACGGACACCACCGTCGTGCTTCGCGCCGACGGCACGTTTCAGGCTGATCTCATCGTAGATCTGGATGCCCTGGCGCTGGGCGCGCCCCAGAGTGCCGATGACGCCGAATTGGTTGCCGCGCTCACCGCCCTGACGCCAGACGAGTTCGCCGAGCAACTCGACGGAGTGCGCCGATTGTTTCAGCGGCGGGTGCGGTTCCGATTCGACGGGACCCCGGTCCCATTTGACGTGACGTTTCCTGACTACGGCGCGCCAGCCGCCACCGACTCTCTCATTCCGACACTGCTCGGATTGACAGCGCGTCTGACGGGCAACGTGCCGCCGGAGGCCACCGAGCTCGAATTCTTCGCCTCCCGTGCGTTTTCCGATGTGAATCTGACCATCCGGGACGGGGCTCGGGGCCTGACCCGCCAGGCCCTGGTCGAGGCCGGCGCCCGGAGCGACCCCTTCACACTGGCGGGGCCAGTCAAACCGCGCAGTGCCTGGTCAATCGGCGGTACATATCTCCGACTCGGTTTCCTCCACATCGTGCCCCGGGGGCTCGACCACGTCTTCTTCGTGCTGGGACTGTTCCTGCTCGGCTCCCAGCTTCGCCCGCTGGTGTGGCAAATCTCTGCGTTCACCGTCGCGCACGCCATGACCCTCTCGCTCGCGGTATTCAACATTGTGTCCCTGGCACCGGCCGTGGTTGAACCCTTGATTGCGCTCTCCATCGTCTACGTCGCGGCAGAGAACCTGCTCACACATCGACTCACGGCGTGGCGACCGATGGTCGTGTTCGGATTCGGTCTGCTACACGGCCTCGGGTTCGCCGGGGTGCTGCAAGAACTGGGACTGCCGGACCAGGAGCGTGTCCTGGGTCTGGTCAGCTTCAACGTCGGCATCGAGCTTGGCCAACTTCTGGTGATCGCCACAGCACTGTTGGCGGTCGGATGGTGCCGATCGAAGGGCTGGTATCGGAGACGCATCGTGGTGCCCGGCTCGGTCGCTATCGCGGCTGCCGGCCTGTTCTGGGCGGTTGAGCGGTGGCTGGGGGCTTAGAAGCTGTCGCGCCGTGTCGGAGGGGCCGGGTCTGAAGACCGGCGCCAACGGCTCAGCCCCCCCGGGCGCAGCGGGCCGTGTAGTATATTTGTTTGTTCTAATTCCACTGGACGGCACGCGCGCCGTTCGCAGTGCTTCACTTTCAAATGAGGAAACCTCGGATGAACACCGCTATATACGGCTCCAAGGTGGCCGCGGCGCTTCTCGTCGCGACGGTGCTGTCTCTGGCGGTCCCGGCCGCGGCGCAGGACTGGCCGAGCTGGCGCGGACGCGGGCAAACCGGCGTGTCGGAGACCACCGGTTTGGTCTCGAGTTGGTCACCCGACGGCGAGAATCTCGTCTGGTCGGACGCCTGGGTCGGACGCTCGACGCCCGCGGTCTTCGACGGCCGCGTGTGTGCGAACGGACGCACCGGCAGCGGCGTCGACGAGCAGGAGGTCGTTGCCTGTTGGAATGCCGATACGGGCTCGAAGCTGTGGCAGCACAACTACAACGTCAACAATACGACCGTCCCGTTCAACCGGCTCGGGTGGGGGAACGTGACCGGCGATCCGGCCACGGGCTATCTCTACGCGATGAACATCGACGGTCATCTCAATGCGTTCGACCGGGACGGGACCGTCGTCTGGAGTCGGAGACTGGCAGAAGAGCTGGGCCGCGCGTCCGGCTATGGCGGCCGCACATCGACGCCGCTCGTCGATGAAGACCAGCTGCTGCTGAGTATCATCGGCGCCGGCTGGGGCAACCTTGGCGGCCCGCCTCGTCATCGATACTTCGGGTTCGACAAGATGACCGGCGCGGTGCGCTGGACATCGACTCCGGGCGGTACCGTCGCCGACATGAACACACAGTCGGTCGGAGTGGTCGGTGTCATCAACGGCCAACGACTCTGGATCGACGGCAACGCTGACGGACGCCTGTACGCGCTCAAGGCCAGGACCGGCGAGAAGGTGTGGGAGTTTCACCTGAGCAAGCGCGGGATCAACGTGTCCCCCGTCCTCGACGGCGAAACCGTCTACGTCGCCCATAGCGAAGAAAACGTCGATGCCTCGACCATGGGCCGGGTAGTCGCCATCGACGCCACGGGCACAGGCGATGTGACGGCCACCCACGAGCGATGGCGGGCCGACGAGATGAGCATCGGGTTCTCGTCGCCACTGGTCCACGACGGCCGCGTCTATGTGATCGATAACTCGGCGAACCTGTTTGCGCTCGATACGGCGAGTGGTGCGGTGCAGTGGGAACAGAGCGTCGGCACCGTTGGTAAGGCGTCACCGGTATGGGCTGACGGCAAACTGTTCATCACGGAGACCAACGGGAATGTCACGATTCTTCAGCCAAGCGCCACCGGCGCGACCGAACTCGACCACGACGAATTGATGGTGCCTGGGGAGAACCGAGCGGCCGAAATTTACGGCTCGTTCGCGGTCGGATACGGCCGACTGTATGTGACGTCCGAGGCGGGCATCTACTCCATCGGCAACCCCAATGACGGCTTCGTCGCGCGGGCCGGCACGGCTCCGGACCTCGGTGTCGAATTGGCCGCAACCAGCACCCCCTCGGTGCTTCAGGTAGTTCCGGCCGAGGTCATTGCGTCGGCCGGCGACACGGTCGAGTTCGAGGTTCGGGCATTTGACACGGGTGGCCGATTTCTCGGTCTGCAACAGGCCACATGGCAGGTCGACAGCCTGGCCGGCGGGAACGTGTCCGCCCAGGGCGTCCTGACGACCGACGCGCGCGCGTCGAACCAGGCCGGCACGGTGACCGCGACGGTCGGCGGCTTGACCGCCGTCGCCCAGGTGCGGGTCTTCGCTCCGCTTCCCTGGTCGGAGAACTTCGAAAGCGGACGTCCCCCTTTCTGGATCGGCGGCGGCGGCAGCCTCGCCGTCGAAGACCTGGGCGGCAACCAGGTTTTCCGCAAGGGCGCCTCACGCACCGGCATCCACCGACACGCCACCTATCTTGGCCCGGCTGATATGTCTGGCTACACGGTGCAAGTCGACGTGCTCGCCACCGAGCAAGGACGGCGCCGTCCCGACATCGGCCTGATTAACAGCGGCTACACCATGGACCTGCAAGGAAACCGGCAGAAGGTGCAGATCCAGTCGTGGGCGGCAGAACTGCGGATCAAGGAAGAGGTCGACTTCCCATGGGAGCCTGACACCTGGTATCGACTGAAACTCCGGGTCGACCTCGAGGGTGAGCGCGGCATTGTCCGCGGCAAGGTATGGCCGCGCGACGCGACCGAACCGACGGACTGGACGATCACGGCCGAAGACCCCCTGCCGAATCGAACCGGTAGTCCCGGCATCATCGGCTACTCGCCGATCAACATCTACTTTGACAACGTCAGTGTAGTGGAGAACCAATGACTCGACAGCGTGTGATCTTTCTCCTGGTGGTTGGCCTCGTTACGACGGGAGTCACGAGTCTCGCCGAGGCACAAGACGAGCCCGGCATGTTCGGCAATACACCGTCGCGCAACATGGTGTCTGACGACACCGGTGTACCCGAGACGTGGGACCCGAAGACCGGCGCCAACATCCTGTGGACCCAACCTGTCGGCTCCCAAGCCTATGGCGGCCCGACGGTGGGCAACGGCAAGGTGTATGTGGGCACCAACAACGAAGGCGTTCGCAACCCCGACTACGACGGCGACAAGGGCGTGCTCATGGCGTTCGACGCCGCGAGCGGCGAGTTCGTCTGGCAGATGGTGCACGACAAGCTGTCGGCCGGCCGTGTCAATGATTGGCCGCTACAGGGCGTCTGCTCGACCGCCTTCGTCGACGGCGACCGGGTCTGGTACGTGTCGAATCAGGCCCACGTCGTGTGCCTCGATGCCAACGGACTGTCCAACGGCAACGACGGCCCCTTCACCGGCGAGACCGGGACTGGGCCGACCGATGGCGACATCCTCTGGTCCTACGACATGATCGGGGAGCTGGATGTGTTTCCTCACAATCTTGCCACCGGATCACCGCTGATTATCGGCGACCTGCTGTACACGATCACGAGCAACGGTGTCGACGAGGGGCACGTGAACATCCCGTCTCCCTTCTCCCCCCATATGATCGCGCTCGACAAGAACACCGGTGAACTCGTCTGGGAGAACACAGACGTCGGCGAGGGCATCTTGCACGGCAGCTGGACCAACCCGTCCTACGCCGAAATCAACGGCACCGGGCAGATCGTGGTCGCCGGCGCCAACGGGATCGTCTACGGCCTCAACGCGACGACGGGCGAGACGGTGTGGACGTTCGACTGTAATCCGAAGGACTCCGAGTGGATTCTCGGCGGGCGGGGCACCCGCAACAACATCCTCGCGACCCCGGTCATCTACAACGACCGGGTCTATGTGGGCGTCGGACAGGACCCCGAGCACGGTGAAGCACCAGGCCACTTTTTCGCTATCGACGCAACCGGCACCGGCGACGTCACCGATACCCACAAAATCTGGAGTCGCGACGGCGACGACTTCTATCGCACCATGTCAACCGCCGCCATCGCCGACGGTGTTCTCTACATCTCGAGCCTGTCCGGCTTCCTGCACGCGCTCGATGCCGACACCGGTGAGGAGTTCTGGACATACGACGCCTTCGCCGCCGTGTGGGGCTCGCCGTTCGTCGTTGACGGCAAAGTGATGCTGGGCGACGAGGACGGCGACATCGCGGTGCTCCGGGCCGGCAAGGAAATGGAACTCCTGGGCGAAATCAACATGGGCGCCTCGGTGTACAGCACCCCGGTCGTACGTGACGGGATCATGTATCTCCTCACCCGCAACCGCCTGTGGGCGGTCCAGACGGGCGCGCAGTCGGACCCGATCGGGAACTAGCGAGTCGGCTGAACACGCCAGGGCACGCCTCCTACCATCACTGGGGCGTGCGCGGCCGCGCGTCCCGGTTCGCGCGCACACCGGGAGGGCGCCATGCGTATCACCTCGGCCGTATTCCTGTGGGTCACCGTCCTAGCGGCCACCACTGCCAGTAGCCAGACGCAGGACACGCTCGACATCTATGTCATCGACGTCGAGGGTGGCGAGGCGACGCTCTTCGTCGCGCCGTCCGGCGAGTCGATGCTGGTAGATACCGGCTGGCCAGGATTCGACGGACGTGACGCCGATCGGATCGCCGCCGCCGCTCAGGACGCCGGCGTCACGCGGATCGACCACCTGCTCGTCACGCACTTCCACACAGACCATATGGGCGGTTCAGCGCAGCTGGCGGACCGGCTGCCGATCGTGAACTACCTCGACCATGGGACGACGGTGGACGAGGGAGCGCGCCCGCGGGCCGCCTTCGACCGCTACGTGACGCTGCGACGCGACGCCTCGCATCGCACGGTGGCCCCCGGCGACCTGGTGCCGGTCGACGGACTCGACGTGCACATCATCGCGGCCGACGGGGCGGTACTCACCACCGCCCTCCCCGGTGCAGGCCAGCCCAACGCACATTGCGAAGACTTCCCGTTCCACGGGGCGGATATTCTCAGCCGATACGGCGACGCGGAGGACCAGCGTTCCGTGAGCGCAGTCATCGGCTTTGGTCAGTTCCGCACCGTGATCATGGGCGACCTGACCTGGAACAAGGAACATCCGCTGATGTGTCCGACCAACAACGTCGGCACCGTCGATCTGTATCTGGTGTCGCATCACGGCTCCGACACCTCTGGCTCAGACGCACTGGTGCAGGCCTTGGAGCCCCGCGTGGCTGTCATGAACAATGGGCCAGGCAAAGGCGGTGGACCAGGAACGTTCGAGCGCCTTGGGCGCGTTCCGAGTCTGCAGGACCTGTGGCAGAACCATTACGCGGTGGGGTCGGCGGACGCGAACCAACCGGAGGCGTTCATCGCCAATCTGCAGAACTTCGAAGGCTCGGACGATGATGCCGCCGTGCACCTCGACGCCGCCTACTGGACTCATATTGCCGCCACGCGTGACGGCTCGTTCACGGTCACTAACAGCCGAAACGGCTTCAGCCGGCGATACGCGCCGCGTGGCGGCCGCTAGACGCTCGGCGCCTCCCGGCCCACTCTGCGACATCGCGGGTGCGGCTTCCCCGCTGTTCAGACGGCGACTTCGTGCTCCCGAAGCACGTCGTTCAGACTCGTCTTGCGATCGGTCGATGCCTTGCGCAGTCCGATAATCAGACCGCAGGGCACGCCGAACTCGCCGGACGGGAACGAGCGTGACTGGGTGCCGGGAATGACGACCGAACGGGCCGGCACGCGGCCGCGATACACCACCCGCTCCGGGCCCGTGACGTCGATGATCGGTGTCGATGCGGTCAGCACCAGGCCAGCCCCCAGCACGGCTTCCTTCTCCACCCGCACGCCCTCGACCACAATGCAACGGCTTCCGACAAAGGCGCCGTCCTCCACGATGACCGGAGCCGCCTGCAACGGTTCGAGCACGCCACCGATGCCCACGCCACCCGAGAGATGCACGTCGCGGCCAATCTGCGCGCACGACCCGACCGTGGCCCAGGTATCGACCATCGTGCCAGACCCGACGTAGGCCCCGATATTGACGTACGAGGGCATCATGACGACCCCCCGCTCCAGATGGGCACCGTAGCGACACAGCGCGTGTGGAACAACGCGCACGCCGGCCTGCGCGAAGTTCTTCTTGAGAGGAATCTTGTCGTGGAACTCCAGGCCTCCAACCTCGATGACCTCCATCGAACGGAGCGGAAAGTACAGCAGGATCGCCTGCTTCACCCAGTCGTGGACAGCCCAGTCCCCGTCCCTCGGTTCGGCCACGCGGAGGGCTCCACGATCCAGGCGAGCAATGACCTCGTCGACCTCGGCGCGAACGGATTCGCGGGCCTCCGCTGTGCCGGCCGCGTAGGCGCTCCGTATCGCGGCTTCCAGTGCGTGGTGCGTCGATTCGTCTTGAGAACTGGTGGTAGGCGTGCTCACGGTTGAATCCTCTGCAATCTCGCCGCGGCCTCGCGGCTGTCGTCTTCTGTGCTGACCAGGGCGAAACGAACGTGTCCTTCGCCACCTGCTCCCAAGAAAGGGCCGGGTGTCACGAGGATGTCCTCTTCGAGTAGGCGGTCCGCGAATCGAATCGCGTCGCCGAAGCCCTCAGGCACCCGCAACCACAGATAGAAGGTCGCGTTCCCTCCGTCGTGGTGCCAGCCTCGATGCGCGAAAGCCTCCAGAAAGTGCTCGCGCCGACGGCGATAGCGCTCGACGATCTCCTGCACGTGCGCGTCGTCGTCCCAGGCCGCGGTCGCGGCGTCCTGGACAAAAGCGGGGGTGGCCACCCCGACGCTCGGCCGGAACCTCGCCAAGACCGCGATCCACTTGGGGTCGCCGACGACGAAGCCGCTGCGAAACCCAGTCATGCACGATCGCTTGGAGCAGGAGTGAAAAGCGAGCACCCCGTCGAAGTCCGGTGCCTCCTCGGGGACGAGCACCGAGGGATGCGGCGTCCCGAACCCCAAATCGGCGTAGCACTCGTCCGAGGCGAGAATGAAATGGTGCTCGCGTGACAGCTCGCGCATGCGCGCATACCAGGCGGCGTCCGCCTCAGCACCCGTTGGATTGTGGGGATAGTTGATCCACATCACCGCCGTGTGCGCCAACATCTCCGGATCGAACGACTCCGGGTCAGGTCGAAAGCCGGTCTGCCGGGTCACGGTCACCGCGTGCACGGTACCACCCGCGTAACGGGCCCCTTGGACGTAGACCGGGTAGGCGGGCTCGAACACGACCACGCCACGTCGCGTGCCGTGCGGATCCAGCAGCGCCAGGTGCGAGGTAAAGATCCCCTCTTTCGTGCCGGTGACAGGCAAAATGTGACGATCTGGATCGACGTCGAGCCCAAAGCGCCGCTTCAAATAGCGGGCGATGCTATCCCGAAGCTCCGGCTTACCCTTCACGGTGGGATAGGAGGACACCTCGGGCACGCCGTCCGCCAGGGCACGGCGGATGAACGCGGGGGTCGGGTCTCGGGGGTCGCCCTGCCCAAAGTCGAGGACGCGGCGCCCTTCTGCCTGCCGGCGCCGCTTGGTTTCAAGGAGTCGCGCGAAAGGATATTCCCGCTCTTCCTGCAACAGCGGGTTCACGCAGACTCCCCGGCGTCGCGGAGAAAACGCTCGAACAGCGCGGCGCTCTGCGTCATCGCGCTGATGGTGGCGTACTCCGCCTTCTGGTGGGCCTGGGCCGGGATGCCCGGACCACAGGACACGGCATCGATACCCCATGCGCTGAAACGACCGACGTCGGTCCAGGCTTGCTTGGCCCGCACGGCCCCACCAGCAGCGTGGACCAACGCTCGGCACAAGGGATTGTCCGAGGCCACCTTGCCGGCTGGCGAGAGGTCCGTGATCTCGACGGTGCCAGCATCGCCGATGAGCTCGCCTATCCAGGCGACCGCCTGATCGCCGCTGCGATCGGGGGCGAAGCGGAAGTTCACGTTCACCCGCACGGTGTCGGGAATGACGTTCCGCGCGCCACCGCCGGCGATGGTTGTCGCGCCAATCACTTCGCGATACACCACGTGCTCGCCGAAGGCGACGGACCGCTCCGGGACCGCCGCGACCCGCTCGATCAGCGGCGCGACGGCGTGGATGGCGTTCTCGCCGAACCAGGGACGTGCCGAGTGGGACGCTTTCCCGTGCACGGTCACCTCGGCGTGGAGATTCCCGAGGCAGCCCAATTCGATGGCATTCTCGGTCGGTTCCACGCAAATCGCGAAGCGCGTATCCTTCAGCACGTCCGGAAGCTCTCGCTCGACCACCAGCAGACCAGACTGGTCGTACGCCACCTCCTCGCGGGTGTAGAAGAGGAACACCGGATCGACATGGAGGGCGGCGGGGTCGAGGGTCTCGATCAGGTCGAGGAACACGGCCAGCCCGGCCTTCAGATCAGTCGACCCGAGGCCGTAGACCCGGTCGCCCTCCACACGGGCGGTCTGGTTGTCGTTCGCGGGGACGGTGTCAAGATGCCCGCAGAAGATGACCTTGGGTTTGCCGGCGAGCGCCGGGAAACGAAACGCGACCTCGTCGCCCGCGCGCACGACATCGCCGCGCCGACACCGCCGGAGCTGCGCCTCGACCCAATCCGCCAGGCGGTGTTCCTGGTGACTCACGGACGGAATATTGATCAACTCGACAAGGAGCTGGCAGCGATGGTCAGCGCGGGAATCGGACACGGATAGACCGTTCATCGCGGTGACCGCTGATCGTCGGAGGTCTCGGTGCGGAAAATAGCCGCCGTCCCGTTGGCGGCAACCGCACGGGTGAACCGAATGTCGACCAACACTATCAGGGAGCGACTGGAATGCTAATGCTGTTCGCGAAATTGCCCCGAAGGTCGGCTGTAAACGAGAGGTTGATGGTGACCACCGCTTCCCGACCACCATTGGGAAGCAGGTACCAGACGTCGAAATCGATGACCTGTTCTCCCCCTGGCTCGATACGACTGCCGCCCGGCCTCTGGTCGAAGACGAACAGCTCAACGCCCGGGGGCGTCGGGATCACGACGACGCCTTCGACGGCTTGCTGTACGACATTGGTGACGCTGGCGATCTCGACCGGATCGTGTTCCACATCCAGATTCAGCACCAGCGAGAAGGACACCTTCCAGGGCAGCGTCACGGGTGCGCCATCGACCATCACGGTCACCCCCGTCGAGGGCACGGCGGTCAGGGTCGCTGGAGCCGAAGAGAGAAGCACTCCCAGCGGGCTGGTTGGCCCAGTGGGCAGACCCTCCTGGCACCCCACAGCCGAGAAGGCCACGACCAGCAGCACGGCAATGTTACGTCTCCCGAACATCCTTCGATTTCCTTTCGTGATCACCCGACCGGTCCGGCTCACCGACGGTCAGAACGAGACGTGGACACCCGCCCGCACCAGTCGCCCCAGTGCGAGGTATCCGAGCAGCTCCTGATAGACCTCGTCCGTCAAATTTTCACCGACCACCGACAGCGCGACTTCATCCGTGATCTGGATCAGCCCTCGGGCGTCCCATCGCGTATAGCTTTCCAAAGCACTCAGACCGAGCACACGACTGACGAAATCTATTCCGGCTGTCCGTTCGCCCACGTAGCGCATGCTCACCCCCGCCGACACAGGGCCGAGGTGCAGGTCGCCTGTGACCGTCGCCTGGTGACCCGGGACGTCTGGCAGCGCCTGCCCAGACCGAATCAGACCGGTACTATTTGTCACCAGGCTGTCCGTGTAGGCATAGACGGCCTTCAGCTCAACCTGCGAAATGGGCGCCAGCGACAGGGTGGCTTCCAGGCCTTGCGTCCGACTGCGCGGCACGTTCACATATCCGGTGCGCACGTCGGTCGCCACCCCCGTGAGCGGACTCCGTAGGCCTGACAAGACGTCCAGGTCCAACTGCTGGCGACCCGCGATGGTCAGCTGGCGAAACTCGGCGTTTGACGACAGGCCTGGGAGGTCCACATCCCCGAGCACGATCAGGTCGTAGTATTCATTTCGAAACGCCGTCAGGTCCACACCGATCCGCCCGCGCAGAAGGGAACCACGGACGCCGCCATCGAGGACAAAGCTCGAGGCCTGCAGCAGGTCCGCGGTGCCTCGACGCTCGTGGGTCGCCCCGAAACGTTGCTCCAGCGTCGGCGTGCCGAGTCCAAATCCACCGCTGCCGTGCACAGTGAAGCCGCGCCCCAGTTCGTAGGTAAGCGCCCCCCGCGGCTGCGGCGTGAAATCGAACGGACCGTTCTTGAGGAGGCGCCCGCCGATCGTCACTTGCAGGTTGTCGAACACCTGAAGCCGATCTTCCCCGAAGAGGGCGTAGTTCAGCCGCTGCTGGTCAAACGCGGTGCTCAGGCCAAATCGCCCGGACTGCGCTTCAATCGTGCCGCCGATTGTCAGGTAGTGAAACTCGTCCGGCACGTGCGTGTATTCGTAGCTGAGGTGTGCGACCTGGGTGTCGTTGCGTAGACCGTCAGCACTCGCGAAGTCTGGCATCTCCACGCGCAGCGCCACGTCCTCGGACGACTGCAGGCCGATCGAGCCAGAGTCGAGCGGATTCAGCGAACGGCGATTCGTCTGGGAGGCCACCAGGCGCAGCTCGTGCTTGTTGGTCGGACCGCGGTGCAAGCGCAGCACAGCACCGGTGAGCCACTGCGTCCGGTCCTCATGTGCGTCCAGGTCGGCTGGCACCAACAGCGTCTGCCCGGGAAGCCCCACTTCGCTCGTTTCTCCCTGAAACATCAACTGAGCCGAAATGTCACCCTTCCGCATTCCAAAGGTGCCGGCGACCGCGGTTTGGGAGTACTGACTGTTCGGCTCCTCGTTGTCCGTGTCTAGATTCCTGGCCCCAAAGCTCCAGTCGTAGGCTCCTTGTCGACCAGCCGTTGACACGCCGAGTTGCCGCCAGCCCAAGCCGCCCCCCTCCGCGTCAATCGCCAGGATCGGGCTGGTCTCGTCGACCGAGCGGCGCACGAGGTGCGCCAGCCCAACCAACTCCGTGCCCCACGCGCTCCCGGGAGCGCCCGAGATGACCTCGACGACGTCGGTCGTCCCGGGTCCACCTAGGTGCAACCGGTTCGCCAGGTCGTCCAGAGGCAGCCCGTCGGTCACGTGAAAACGCGGGCTGGCCTCCGCTCCGCGCACAATCACGCGGGTCGGGTGGCCAACGCCCCCGGCGCGTGCCACGCTGATTCCGGGTACCCGCTCGACGATGCGAGCGAGTGGCAGACGGCCACTGTCTACCGCCCGAGCGTCAAAGACCGTCGCCGACAGTCCCGGGCTCCGTACCGTCATTCGGTCCGGCTGCCAGCCGCTGCGGGCCCGATCCGGCGACACGAGGGTGACATCGCGACGAACGGTAATCCCGGCCACAATATCGACCGGCACAGCCCGTTCGAGCACGAGCGGTAATTGATCGGTGGTCAACGTCTGCGGTCCGGGGGACAGATCGTCGAATCGGAACTGTCCGTCTTCGTCGGTCCGAGCGCCGCGGACTCGGCCGTCGCCCGTCGCGGTGACGACCGCGCCAACCACCACGTCACCGTTCAACAGGCGCAGGGTCCCCACCAACTCACCGGTCGACTGCCCTGAGGCACTCGCTGCCGCCACAAGCGAGACCAGCACGGTCGGCAGAATCTGGCGCCACCGACGGCCGGCACGCAACTCACAACACATCATGTGAATAAGACTCGAACACAGGAAATTTGGTCTCAGTTGTCTCGGGATATTCCGACACGACGTGTGGATCGTACGGGCACCACTGACCGCTCGCACCAAGTCGACAACCTTTCTACACTATCAGGACCGTGCACCCCGATGCACGGCACCTATTGTCTGACCTCAGGAATGAGCGCCGTTTCGATGCGGTCCCCGTCGCGAACAAACACGACCGGCGTGGGCTCGCCGACCTTGAGCAAATCAAGTGCGTACGTATAGTCGTAGATGTTGGCGATCGACTGCCCGGCCAACTCGACGATCACGTCCCCCTCCTGCAGACCAGACTTCTCGGCCGGACCGCCGCCCATGACCCCAGACAAGAGCAGCCCGTCCACCTCTGACGCATAATCCGGGATGGTGCCGGTATACAACCGGATCTGCATCTGGCCACCTTCCTGCCCGGTGCGCTCCACCCGGACAAAATCGGGCGGCTGTGGTTCGGCGACGAGACGAGCCGCGATGGCGGCCCCGTAGCGGGCAATGCGATCGAGACCGGCAAAATTGACCGCGTCGGTGTCATCGGTCGGACGGTGGTAGTCCTCGTGGCTGCCGGTAAACAGCGCGAGGCTGGGCACCTCAGCCAGGTTGAAACTCATGACGTCGGTCGGCAAATACGGATCCGTCACCTTCTGGAGGTCAAAACTGAACGCCGTATTGACGTCGTCCACCAGATCCGACCAGATGCTGCTGCTACCGAGTGCCTGCACGCTGAGCTTGTTGTCGCGCAGTCGACCGACCATATCGAAATTCACATAGGCCGCGATCTGATCAGTAGGGACCGGAGCGCTTTCAACGAAGTCGGCCGAGCCAAGCAGACCAAGCTCTTCGCCGGACCAAAAAGCCAGGACGACGCCGCGAGCACGATCCTGCCCGGCCAGCGCAGCACCGGCAGCCAGCACCGCGGCGACCCCCGACGCGTTGTCGTCGGCGCCATTGTGAATGTCTCCCGCCTCATCCGACTCCGCCAGTGAGCTGCCATCCTCGCCTCGCCCGAGGTGGTCATAGTGGGCGCCCAGCAACACATAGGGTCGGTCGACCGTCGTGTCGATCGTCGGGGGCAGGTAGGCCACGACGTTGTGGCCCGTTTGTTGTTCACGCACGACCTGTGCATCCAGCGTCACGTTGACCGGAATCTCGAAGCCACTCACGTGCGGATTCCCTGAATCGAGTGCCCGCTGCGCCTCTTCCAGCGTCGCATCGCCGTAGGCAAATAGCGCGTCCGCCACGGCCACGCTGACACTGGCGGCCGCGATGCCGGAGTCAGCGACGGCGGTGTCTGCCGTCATCGGCACCATCGCACCGGCATTGGGCGAACGGGGCCCAGTAACCACCAGCAACCCTCGCGCACCGCGCTGACGCGCCGCCTGCGCCTTGAAGCGCAGCGACGAATACCGTGAGAACACCGACCGCAGCTCTTGTTCCGCATCCTCGGGAAAATAGCGGAGCGCGACGACGATCTTGTCTGTCACGTCCAGCGTGGCATAGCTGTCGTAGCTGAACCCATCAGTCTCCGGGACGACGAGGCCATAGCCCGCAAACACCACGGAACCACTCACCTCCCCGGATTCTGAGAAGGACAACGCCCTCACTGTGTCGGTATCACTCCATTCGAGCCCATCGGCTCCCCCGATGCGCACGCGGGTGCCACCGTCGGTCGTGCTGCCGGTGAACTGAAACGGCAAGCGATAGTCCTCGGTCATCGGCAGCGGCACGGCGCCCAGCGCCTCGAGCTCGCCAACGATGTGGGTCGCTGCGAATCGAATACCCTCGGTGCCCGTGAGCCGACCCTCGAATGCATCAGACGCCAAAATCTCTACGTTGGTTCTGATGGACGACGGTGCCGGCACCGTTTCTGAGGCGCAGGCCGGCAGCCACGCGAGCCCGATGGCTAGCCACACGGTACGAGACGCGAATCGAGTCACAGTCATCATGGTGACACTCTAACCGACCAATCCGGGTTGCCCCGCCTCAGGTCGGCGCCGAAGGTGTCGGTGACCGACGGCACATACGGCGCGCCGGTCTCCGGATCGAACATACACAAGCCCGAGCTCTCGTCGGCGCTCATCATCGATCACTCTCAGCATCGTGTGCCTTCCTCAGGCGGAGTGCGCCACGCGCCGCGGTCTCGCGCTGACTGGGCCAGCGGTCCCACCTCTTCGTGCCACACCCGGATCGTGTGCAGCCTCCACCGGATCTCGGGACGGTAACAGGGCAACGAGGTCGCCGGACAGCGCGCTGACGCGTGGTCCGGGCAACACGATACCCGTCAGGTTGAGCGGGTCAGCCGCGGGCACGGCAAGGGGTGCGTGCGCGCTCTCGTCTCGCCGTACTCGCCGCAGCAGATCTACGGCCTCAGGCCTCGCAAACTGCTCGCCGACGAATCCGGCCACGAACCGACCACCCCGAATCTCCCCGCGCGCCTCTATACGCCGCAGCGCTCCGCGCAATTCCCGCCAGCTCGGCGCCAGCGTCTCTCGTGCCACAAGATCCCGAAACAGGACGCCCCATCGAATCAATAGTTGCGTCGCGAACCTGGCCACCGCCGCGTCCCGCAGCTGGTCCGGCGTCCGCGATGCGGCGGAACCGGTCGCCTCCGACGCCACCGCATCGACGGACGTGTCCGGGCGACCAGACGCGACGGGATCCAGCAGCGCCCGGCGGCGTGCCGGGGCCGCGAGGACCGACCACGGCCTTCGCCCCGTCGTCGCTTCGGGTCGACCAGCGCCCGGAGGTTCCGGGCCCACATCGTGGCGTTTACCGCTCGCCGGCCTTCGTCCGCTTGGGCCGAGGCGGTCGGGGCGGCCGGGACGGTCGAGCGGTGCCCTCTCGCGGCCGCGACGCTCGGTCGGCCGACGGTGGATGTTGCTGAAAGAAACGGTCGCACGCGATGCGAAAGCGGTCCGAGAGCTGCTGGCCGATCTCTCCCAACACCACGCCCAGCCCGCTCCGCTCTGCCTGGAGCCGCTTGACCTCACTACGGTCCGCGTGCCGTTGCACCGCTGGGTCCACCCGGGCCCCCATCGTGTTCGCGGCCAGCGCTTCTCGCCACTGTGCCGCGAGCATCTCGGCCGGAGACCGACCATCGGTGGCCGACGCCTCCGCCGCATTCTCCAGCAGGGCCTCGACCCGCTCGCACATCCGTTCGAGCGCGCGCTGGTTGCGCGCGGGGTCCAAATCCGTCCCGACAAAGGCCGTCGGGGCCCGCTCAATGACACCCGCCAGCGCCGCATGAAAACGCGCGTTCAGTTCCCGTTCCTGGGGGCCTGGCACGGGAGCCAACTGCCGCCACTCAGTTCTGATCGCGGCCACCTGCCGAACCAGTTCCTCTGGTGACGCCTGTGCCTCCGCGTCAGCCTCGGCCTTTGGGTCGGCGTCGGATGGAGGCACAAGCGCCTCAAGCCGCTCGCACACTGCGGCTCGCGCGGTGACCTTTTCCTGCATCTCGGCGACGCTGGCCTGCTGTGAGCGATTGAAGACCTGATCGCACGCGGCACGGAAACGCGTCCACAGCGTCTCGGATCGCGCACGCCGGACCGGGCCCACCGCCTTCCATTCAACCTGCAACCGTCGGACGGTGTCCTTGGCCGCAGCGAGGTCGCTCTCGTCGGACAGCGCCTCGGCCTGCTGACACAACGACTCTTTGATCGCGCCGTTCTTGGACCACACCTGCTTGCGCTCGGCCAGGTCGTCGCGCCGACGCTTGAAGAACTCACCGCATGCAGCGCGGAAACGGTTCCAGACCTCGCGCTCCTGCCTTCGTGTCGCCGGCCCCACCTGCTTCCACTCCGCCTGCAGCTCGGTCATTCGCTTGGCGGTGGCCACCCAGTTTGTCGACCCGGCCAACCGTTCGGCCTCTTCGCAGAGCGCATGCTTCTGAGTCAGACTTGCCTGTTGCGCCGCGTCCTCCGTGGCCACCTGTGCATCCACTCGCGGGCGTACGGCGTCATGCGCACTCTTGAATCGTTTCCAGACCTCGTCGCCCTCGCCCGGTTGTACTTCACTGGCCTGACGCCATGCCAGCATGACCTCCCGGTACTCCTTGGCCACGGCGGCGTCGTCTTGGACAGCCTGCAACGCTTCAAGCCGGCGACACAGCACCGCCTGCACGCTCAGGTTCGCCCACTGCTTCCACTCGACCAGGCCGCGAAGCTCATGTGCCCGCCCAATCAAACCGGTCTGTACCTGACGCAGGCGGATCGTCAGCGTGTCACGGCCCTCTCGCGGCACATGCCCGAGGTTCCCCAGCAGCGATCTGGTGGTGCGAAGCGCACGCTCGGCTGCCTGCAGCTCAAGGCCCTCGTCCGCCAAGACCTTCTCAAGCTCCTCGCAGCGGCGCTGCTGCTTGGCCAGGTTCGCGTTCTCGCGCTTTAGCCGCTCGGCTCGCAGGGCCCCCAAGCGCTCGGTCCGTTTCGCCGCCGCGCCCTCGACGCGGGTCACCAGCTCGTTCACCTCGGCGGGCGCTGACGCGCCCACCAAACCGCCCGCCAATTCACGCCACTCCGCGTGAGGAGCGGTCCAGCGCCGTTTCAAGTCGTCGTGACCCGCAGTCCCGCTGATCTCCTCGAGCGCCGCCGTCAACTCGGTCAGTCGCGCCAGGCGGTCGCCAGCGGACTCACGCCGCTGCACCATCGTGTCCGCTCTCGCTAACAACGCATCGAAGCGCCCCTGCAGCTGTGTCAGCGCCGCGGATGGAGTATCCGGATCTGCCGGTGGCGACGCGAGCGCGGCCCATTCCGCTCGCACTATCGCAACGCTTGCAACCAATAATTGATCCGCCTCGGCCTGCTCCGCGGTGGGTTGCTCCGCGGCGGGTTCATCCGCGGCGGTGGGAGGAGCGGACACCAATCCACTCAACCGCTCGCACACCGCGGTCCGCGCCGCGAGGTCCAGAACATCTCTCTCGCGCGCGCGGTCGGCCTCACTCCGTACCGCCTCCAAACGGACGAGGTGCTCTCCGACCGCGGCTACAGCAACCGCCCACCGCTCGGCGACGACCGGATCCTCTTCGGCCCCCGCAGCCTCCACCGACGCGCCGGCGGAGGCTGACGGCGCGGTCATGGTGCGGGCTACGCCGTCAAGCGCAGCCCATTCCCGCTCCGCGTCGGCCAGGCTCTTCCGCACGAGTTCCCAATCGGACGCATGGACCAACGCCTCCACGCTCTCGCACAGCCGTTCACGCCGCTGCTCACCCCCGCCGACTGGTGGCAGCGTCGGCTCGGCGTCGAGCGCCGCCAGCGCGGCTTTGGCCCGTCTGGCAACTGGCTTCACTCGCGCCCGCGCGGACACGGTCTTGAGCACCTCTCGATCGGTCGGCGCCCCAGCCAATAGCCGGTCGAAGGCCGCCAGCGCGATGTCACGGTGGTCGCTCTTCGTCGCCACCGCGAGCAATTCGTCGCTGTCCGTGACACGCCCGAGCGCCGCGTGTCGCACGGACGGATGGACGGACCGACGTGACACGGCGGAAATCGTCTTCTGCGCGTCGACCCGCTCCAGTGCCGCAAGGCCGACCGCCTCCAGCGCTGCCCCCCGCGCCACCTCACCCAAGTCCTTGGTCACCGAGAGCCCGGAAAGTGCCGACTCGGCCACCGCCCGGTCAGTCTCGCCAACAGCGATATCGCGCAACGCTGTCAACGCCTCGGCCTGGACTCCACTGTCCGCATCGGTTTCCGCAATCCGCGCCAACGCCGCAGGGTCCGTCAAGCGGCCCACCGCAGCCGCCCGGACACCCGCGTCGGCGTCCTCGGTCGCAATGGCCAGCATGACCCCCTGGGCGTCGTCGTCCAGGTCATCCACGGCGGACACCCGCACGGACGGATCCTCATGCTGCCACTCGGGCTGACCCCGAAATCGGTCGAGTAGACTCATCTCTTATGTAAGATACTCAAATATGCGACGGCCTGCCTTAACTAGACAGCACCGTCGCCAATTATGCATACTCTGGGCCTGAATCGGCGTAACCGTCGAGACACGCGAAACCGGGGCTGAAAGCCCGGTCACGCTCGCCTCGGCACCGTGACCTACGTTTGCTTGGATCCAAGATACCAGAATTTGAATGAGTGGCGTCAGCCGCTCAGGAGAGAAAGGAACCCTACGATGTCGGGCAGAAAGCTAACTCTCCTCGTCACCTGTTGCTTGGCGGTCCTGGCGGCTACCAACGCGTCGCAGGCGGCTGCACAAAGCAACCCCGTGGTGATCATCGAAACCAATCTTGGCAGCATGACCGCCGAGCTTGATCAGGCCAACGCGCCGCTCTCCGTCGCCAACTTCCTGGAGTACGCCGAAAGCGGTCACTATAGCGGCACCGTGTTCCACCGGGTGATCAAGACCTTCATGATTCAGGGCGGCGGGTTCACTCCCGACATGACCCAAAAGCCGGTCCAGCCGCCGATCAAGAACGAGGCCAGGAATGGCCTCTCCAACGACAAATACACGCTGGCCATGGCCCGCACCAACGTGGTCGACAGCGCGACGTCTCAGTTCTTCATCAACACGGTCGACAACCCACCGCTCAACAACCGGGGAATCACCCCGGGGGATTATGGCTACGCGGTGTTCGGACGGGTCACGGCAGGCATGGATGTTGTTGACAAAATTGCGGCCGTGGCCGTGGGCAATCAGGGACCATTTCAGAACGTGCCGAACGAGCCGGTCGAAATCATCTCAATCACGGTTCAACCATAGGGCAGTACTTCCACATACCCTCGGGCGGCCCTGGCGCGGCTGGGTCCCAATGCGACGGCACCGCCGCGCGCGGCGGGCGTCGTGCCATCGTGGTCCCCATCACGAGTTAGGAGTCGTTTTGTCGCTACGTCGAATCGCCGCGTCGCTAAGTCTCGCGTTGGCCCTGGGTGTTGCAACGCCGGCGGCGGCGCAGGACCCGCCGCCAAACCCGCGCGTCCTCGTTCAGACCAGTGAGGGAGACTTCGAGATGGAGTTGTTCCGCGATGAACCGTCGGTCATCGCTACCGTCGTCAACTTTCTCGGGTACGTGCGTGACGGGTACTACGACGGCACCGTGTTCCACCGCACCATGCGCGACCTGATCATCCAAGGCGGTGGCTTCACTGTCGACGCGGACGACACGCTGGTACCCAAGACGGAGGGACTGCGGGGGCCGATCATCAATCAGGCGAGCCGCAATTTGCAAAATCGTCGCGGCACCGTCGCAATGGCGCGCGGCGCCGGTCCCAACACGGCGCGCCAACAGTTCTTTGTCAACGTCGACGACAACGTCGGCTTCGACTTCAAGACTCCAACCCCCGAAGGATACGGGTATGCGGTCTTCGGTCGAGTCACGGACGGCATGAACGTCGTACGCGACATCGCCCGCACGCGCACCGGCAACCAGAGTGGTATGCAGGACGTCCCGAACGACCCGATCATCATTACCTCGATCACTCGGATCGAGGACTAGCGGCCGTCCTCCCCTGCGAGCGCTGCGCAGAACCCGCACCCGGACCCGCAGGGTGCGCGCGTGCGCGCCTCGGACTTGGAGAGGCCCGGTGACCGGACTGGGCCACTCACGAGTAGGGGTATGATGGCCGGCGCGGCCCGCAGTGCCGTGCCGGTCGCCCTCATGTCCCACCTCACTCCTCCTCCGAGCGACCACCCCGAACTCGAACGTAGACTGCTCCAACTGGTGGGCGAGCTGGTGTCCGAGATCCGCCCCGGCTCGGCGGCAGCCGGCGTCGGTCTCAATGATTCGCTCGAACGTGAGCTCGGTCTTGGCTCGCTCGAACGTGTTGAGCTGCTGTCACGGATTCAGCGAGATCTGGGCCTGCGCCTGCCCGACGACGTGATGGCAGGCGCCGACACGCCGGCCGACCTCGCGCGCGCGCTCAGCGCGGCCGACCCGTCCCAGGTCGAGACACGACCGTTGAAGGTCGCGTCGGTCGGCGACGGGATGGTGGCTCCCGACACCGCCGGCACGCTGGTCGAGGTACTGGAGTGGCACGCGAAGACTCATCCCGACCGAATCCACATTTTTCTACGCGCCGAAAACGGGTCGGAACAGCCGATCACCTACGGCGCCCTCTGGCGGTGGTCAGTCAGCGTGGCGTCGGCACTCCGGTCACGCGGTATCGGGCGCCGTGACACCGTCACGATCATGCTCCGCACGGAGGTGGACTTCTTTCCGGCGTTTTTCGGAACGTTGCTGGCCGGCGCGATTCCTGTGCCTATCTACCCGCCGTTCCGTGCGGACCGAATCGCCGAGTACGCTGAACGACAGGTCGGCATTCTGTCCAACGCGGGTACACGGCTCATGATCACCTTCGCAGAGGTGGAGCGGCTCGCCGCCTTGTTGCGAGGACGCGTACCGACGCTCGCCTCGATCACCACCCTTGCCGACCTGGCGCCAGATGTGGGGCGGACCAGCGACGCCCCGGACGCCATGCCCGCCAACCCAGCGACATGGCTGACTCCGGAAGACCCCGCGTTGATTCAGTACACGTCAGGCAGCACCGGCCAACCGAAGGGCGTCCTCCTCACCCACGCCAACTTGGTGGCCAACGTCCGCGCCATTGTCACCGGCCTCGAGGTCGGGCCATCAGATGTCCTGGTGAGCTGGTTGCCGCTTTATCACGACATGGGGCTGATAGGGGCCTGGCTCGGCACGATGTATGCGGGAATTCCAGTGGCGATTCTCTCACCGCTCGCCTTCCTGTCGAGGCCAGCGCGGTGGCTATGGGCCATCCACGCGCATCGGGCCACGCTGGCGCCCGCTCCGAATTTCGCGTTCGACCTCTGCGTGGCAAAAATTCCAGACGAGGAGCTCGCCGGTCTGGACCTCAGCTCGCTACGCAGCGTGCTCAATGGGTCGGAGGCCGTGCTGCCAGAGACGATGAGCCGGTTCGCGGCCCGGTTCGCACCGCTGGGTTTCCGTCCCGAATCCATGCGACCGGTCTACGGGCTGGCTGAATGTGCCGTCGGCTTGGCAGTCACACCACGACGCTTCCCTCCCCGCGTCGATCGTGTCGACCGAGCCTTCCAGACCACTGGCCTCGCGACACCGAGCACGGCATCGGACGCGCTGGCCTTCGTGGCCTGTGGTGTACCACTACCAAAGCACGAAGTCCGGGTGGTCGACGATCGCAATGCTCCTGTCAGTGAACGCGTCGAGGGCCCGGTGCAGTTCCGTGGCCCCTCGATGATGGCTGGTTACTACCGCAACCCGACCGCAACGCGCGCGGTCACGACGGATGACGGTTGGATCGACACCGGTGATCTGGGATACCTGGCAGACGCGGAACTGTTCCTGACCGGACGCAGCAAGGACGTCATCATCAAGGGTGGCCGGAACATCTATCCACACGAAGCCGAGGCGCTGGTCGCCACGGTCGCTGGCGTCCGGAAAGGATGTGTCGCCGCCTTCGGCGTAGTCGATACGGAGGTCGGCACCGAACGGCTTGTCGTGGTCGCGGAGACCCGCGAGACCGAGCCTGCGGCGCGGGAACGGCTGCGCGAGACTGTGCACCAGCACATCGCGGACGCACTGGGCATTCCCCCCGACGCGGTCGTTCTCACGCGCCCGGGATCCGTGCTCAAAACCTCCAGCGGGAAAGTGCGCCGTGGAGCGACAAAGGACGCCTATCTCGACGGCTCGCTGGACCGTGGTGCCGGGTCGATGGTCACGCAATGGCTGACCCTGGGCGCCCAGGCCATCAGCGCCCGGTGTACCCAGGCGATCAGCGTGGTGCTTCGCCTCGGGTATACGGGGTACATTCTGGGGCTCGTTCTCGTCGCGTTGCCGCTGTTGTGGGCACTGGTTCTCACGAGTCGTCGCACGACCACGGTGCGGCGATGGCTGACTCGATTCTCTCGGTTCGTGGTCGCGGCGTCAGGCTGCCCACTCGACGTCACCGGACAGGAACACCTGCGTGACCTCGGCCCTGCCATCTTCGTGGCCAACCACGCCAGCTACTTCGACGTGGTGGTGATTCTGGCCACCCTCCCCGCCAACTTGCGGTTCGCGGCCAAGGGCCGGCTCACGCACTATCCGATACTGGGCACCATCATCCCGAAGGCGGGATATATCGCACTCCACAAGACGAAGTTGACCGAGCAGATGGCAGGCGCCGACGACGTGAGCACCGCGCTGACGGACGGCGAGTCGATGTTCGTCTTTCCGGAGGGCACGTTCGTACGAGCACCCGGCCTGCTGCCGTTCAGGTTGGGCGCGTTTCGCGGGGCGGCGGACTCGGGACGTCCGGTGGTGCCGATCGCGTTGGCCGGGACGCGCCATATCTTCCCGGCCGGAACGATGCTCCTACGTCCTGGACCGATCACACTGACCATCAGCCCGAGGCTCACCCCCGGTGGCGCAGGGTGGGAGGAAACGGTGCGGCTACGGGACGAGAGTCGTCGTTTCATCGAACACCACGTCGGAGAGGCCGCCGGGTGACAAACCGGCAGCGTCTCACGCTCGGCGTGGGCATGATGTGTTTCAGCCTGATGGGGTTCATGCCACCCTGGGTCCACGTCCGCACGGACGCACCGGACACACGAAGAGCGGCCGGGTACGCGTTCATCACAATGAGCGCTCAGATTGAGCCGTCCGAGGCGGACCAGCCGCGCGACGGTGGGAGCAGAAACAGCCGCGGCGGTCGCGGAAGAGACACCTATCAGGGCGCTCCTCTCAGGCTCTGGTCGGTCGAGGTCGACACCGGCCGACTGTTGCTCCAGTGGCTGGCCGTCTCACTCGCAACGGCAGGTCTGGTCTGGTTCCAGGGGACTAGGGAGTAAGCACCATTCGCCCGACTGCCTTGCCGTCTTTTAGGTCATCCAACACGGCCTGGGCCTCGCTCAGCGGCCGGGAATGAATCGGGATCGGTAACACCGCGCCGCTGTCGACCAAGCGCAGCAACTCACGCATCTCGTCGAGACTTCCGACATACGACCCCTGGACCGTGAGGCTGCGCAACGGCCAGAGCGGCAGCGAAGCCTCCAACTGACCGCCAAACAGCCCGACGATAACCAGAAGCCCGCCGGTACCAAGTGCCTTGAAACCGAGTGACGCCGTGGTGCCGGCGCCTACGAAATCGATCGCCGCCGCCGCCCCGCCCCCCGTGAGCACCCGGATCTGCTTCGCCGCATCGTCGGCTCGTGCGTCGACCACGGCCGCGCCCGTTTCTGCGGCAGCCCGGAGCGGCGCCTCGTTGACGTCGACCGCAATCACGTCTGCCGTCGTCACCGCCTGTGCCAGTCTCAACGCTGCGAGCCCTACCCCCCCAAGCCCGATGATGACGAGCGGGCGCCCGGCGACCCGGGACTGCACCTTGCGCACGGCCCCATAGGCCGTGAGGCCGGAACAGGCGTAGGTGCAGGCCAGCGTCACCGGTCGGTCACCGAATGCCAGCAGATAGCGCGGATGGGGAACGAGCACGTAGTCGCTGAACCCACCGTCCCGCGCCACCCCGAGCGCTCGCGATCGTGCACACAGATGCTCCTGATCCTCCGCACAGCTCTGACAGTCCCCACAGCCGATCCACGGGTAGACAACCCTGTGCGCGCCCACGTCCACCTCGGTGGCCTCGGCGCCGCACGCCACCACCCGTCCGGCTATTTCGTGCCCGAGCGTCAACGGCAACTCGCGGCCCCTCGACAGGTCGAGCCGCTTGTCGCCTCCCATGTTGAAGAATCCGTCGCACAGATGGAGGTCGCTGTGACACACACCGCAGGCGTCAACCTGGATGAGCACCTCGGTGCCCCTCGGTGCGGGAAGTGTCGCCTCAACCTCTTTGAGGGGCTGGCCGTACCCAACTAGTTGATAGCTACGCATGTGTAAACGGGGCGTGGCCCCACCCTCCAAGCGGCCGAGGTCCGCCCCCGACAGGACTCAGGCCGTCGCGGGACTCGGCCCATCGCGAAGGGCCTGGTCCAGATCGCCAACGAGGTCGTCGACCGACTCGATTCCGATTGACAGGCGAAGCAGATCATCCGGGACCGGCGTCCCCGGACCCTCGACCGAGGCGCGATGCTCGACGAGGCTCTCCACCCCACCAAGAGATGTCGCGTTCTTGAACAGGCGCAGCGCACCGGCAACCCGCTTGGCCTCGGCGGCGCCACCCGCGACTCGGAACGACAGCAACATGCCAAAGCCGCCGGACATCTGGCGAGCCGCCACGGCGTGATCGCGGTGCGACGGGAGCCCTGGATAAAAGACCTCGACAATCCCCGGATGCGATACCAGCCGCTCGGCGATCCGCTGTGCCGACGCAGCCGAGTGGGAGACGCGCAGAAACAGGGTCCGCATACCGCGGAGCAGCAACCAGGCCTCGAACGGGCCAAGCACCGCACCCCGAGACCCGCGATCCTGCCCGATACGCTCCCAGAACTCGTCCTGGCTGGCGGTGACCAACGCGCCGGCCAGCACATCCGCATGTCCGTTGAGCTGTTTGGTGGCCGAGTGCATGATCAGATCGGCGCCATGTTCGATCGGGCGGCACAGCACCGGAGTCGCCAGGGTGCTGTCGGCGACGAGGCGAGCGCCGGCCGCGTGAGCCGCCCCGGCGGTCGCCGCGATATCCGTGATCGCGCAGGTCGGATTTGCCGGGGTCTCCACCCAGACAATGCGCGTGCGGCCCGGCCGCAACGCACGTTCCAGCGCTGCCTGGTCGCCATTGGGTACCAGGTCGAGCTCGATCCGGCCTCGCGCCGCGAGATCCTGAAGCCAGCGTCGGATGGACCAGTACATCTGCTGCGGGGCCACGACATGGTCTCCGATGTCGAGCGTCTCGAAGATGGTCGTCGCGGCCGCCATACCCGAACTAAAGAGCCGCGCCGCCTGCCCACCCTCGAGGGCGGTCAGCAGGGATTCCGGCTGGTCATAGGTCGGGTTGTGGTCCCGGGTGTAGGTACGCCCGCCAGGATAGGTCCCGTCAGGCGCCCGCTCGTAGGTGACGGACGGATGGACGGGCGGGATGATGGCTCGTGTGAGCGGATCGACGCGCCCCAGCGCTTGCGCGGCCAGCGTCGCAGGATGCGGGGGGTGAATCTGTGACCCGTCAGCCATGACTACGTGGAGGATCAGGCGCGCGCGGTGCCTATGTCGACGCGAATGTTGCGCCACTTGCCCTGGCGGAACCGTATCACGCTGAGAACCGCCCGCGTCATGTGCCCAATCACGATCGCCAGCCAGATATCGTGCGACTCGAGCCCGGAAGTCGCTTCGAGCGTGGCGCAGATACCGAGCGGAATGATGACCTGGGACACGATGGAGATATAGAGCGGGCTCCGCGTATCACCGGTCCCTTGGAGCCCCCCTGTGTAGGTGAGCGCGACGGTGACAAACAGCCCTGAGATAGCCAGATACCCCAGCAGTTCGACCCCGAGGTCGACCACAACCCCGTCGTGCATGCCAAAAACAGACAGCAGCGGCCGGGGAATGACGACGAACAGGATACCGATGCTGGCCGCCACGCCCAGCCCCATAAGGGCTGCCGCCTGAGTCGAGCGGGCGCTACGTTCGGGCTTCCCGGCCCCCAGGTTCTGACCAGCCACGGCCGCCGTCGCCCCCATGAGCCCGACGGAGGTCCATGTAATGAGCGAGAACAGCTCCGTATAGCCGACCGAGTACGCCGCTTGTGCTTCTCCGCTGAACTCAAGCGACCCGATGAATCGCAGCATCAGCACCCCGCCCAGGTTCATCGCAATGCCTTGAATACCGGCAGGAAGTCCGAACTTGAATAGCTGCCGGATGATGGCCCAGTCTGGCCGGAAGGACATGGTTCGCGTGAACTGGATAACCAGCCGATTCGAGAACAACAGCCACATGAAAATGACACCGGTGATGCCGCTGGCGAGGGCCGTCCCCATCGCGGCCCCCGCGGTCCCGAAGGCCGGAATCGGTCCAAGCCCACGAATCAGCACGATGTTGAACACGATATTCATCGTGGTCATCACGATGCCCAGGCGCATGGGGGTCTTGGCGTCCCCGGCCGCCCGCAACGCGCCGCTGAACATGAAGAACATCAGCATCCCGATGCTGAACACAAACATGATCCTGATGTACGGCAGCGCCTCGACCTGCACCTCTGGCGGCGCGTTGATCATCGACAAGAGTGTGGGGGCCGCCCAGTAGCCCAGCGGCGCCATCACCCCGACCGCCAGGACAACGGCCACCAGAAAGGCCTGATAGACCGACCGGTTGACCGTGTCGGTGTCACCGGCTCCAGCAAACCGCGCCACGAGCACACCCATACCGGTGAACACGGACGCAACGAAGACGATCACGAGGATGAAGAGCTGGAGGCTTACGCCGATGGCGGCATTGCCGGTGTAGCCGACAAAATTACCGACCATCGCCTGGTCGATGATGCCCTGCAGCCCACCGATGACGTTTTGCACCATCGTGGGCCAGGCAATGTGCCACACCGCCCGCGCCAGGGGACCTTCGACGATAGACCGATCAAACTTTTTCTTTGGCGGAGCGGAGTCGGTCATGCGGTGTCGGTCAGTCGGAGAGCAGAAATACTTCCACCGTCATGAGACGCGATAGGATAGGCAGTTGCACGTGGAATCCGAACCGACACTCTATCAGATAGAGACTCAGCTTCGCGCCGCGCTCGACGCCTCCAGGCTGCGCCACGACACGCACATCGCGTTCGCTCCGCGGCCGCGAAGCGGGTGGCAGGCGGGGGTCATCCCGGCAGGGTCGCGCGCTGCAGCGGCGCTGGTGCTGTGCTACCCGGTGGCACAGCAGGTGCATCTGGTGCTGACCCGTCGGGCAGGCACCCTAGGGCACCATGCAGGTCAAGTGTCGCTGCCGGGCGGCGCGATAGACGGCAACGAGTCGGTAACAGAGGCGGCACTCCGAGAGGCTCACGAGGAAATCGGACTCACCAGCGAGGTCCGGGTGCTTGGCCCCCTCTCGCCGCTGTATATCCCGGTTAGCAATTTCGCGTTGCACCCGGTGGTCGCCGTCTTGGACGAGCGACCGCGGCTGACGCCGGCCGAAGCGGAAGTGGAGCGGATTCTGGAGGTCTCGTTGCGCGAGCTGAAGCACCCGGACCAACCGAAATTGGGATGGCGCTGGCGACAGGACCAGAAGATCCGTGTGCCGTATTTCGAACTGCAAGGGGAACGGGTCTGGGGCGCAACCGCGATGGTGCTTGGGGAGCTCCTGGCTGTCCTGGAGGCTGGCGCCGAGGCGGTCGCCCCACGCCTCGGCAGCACAGACATCTGAAACGTAGTCGACCATGGCCAAAAGACCACCGCGCCGCGGCGCATCGCTCTTCGACGACCCTGAAGACACGGACAACCCGCCCCCGCGCGCTCCCGCCGCGGCGACTCCGACGCCGGGCGAGACGAACGTCGAGCTGATTGACGCCGCGCAGAGCCGCTATCTGAACTACGCGCTGTCGGTCATCACCGCACGTGCCCTCCCCGATGTGCGCGATGGTCTGAAGCCGGTGCAGCGTCGGATCTTGTACACCATGTGGGAGCAGCACATCACGGCCGACGCGAAACCGCGCAAGTCGGCCAAAGTGGTCGGCGACGTCATGGGTAGCTACCACCCTCACGGCGACACCGCCCTCTACGACACGCTCGTCCGCATGGCGCAGCCATTCGCTCTGCGCTACCCGTTGATAGACGGACACGGCAACTTCGGCTCGCTCGACGGTGATGCCGCCGCGGCCATGCGCTATACCGAGTGCCGGTTGGCCCCCTTGAGCGCCGAGATCATCGGCGAGATCGACCAGGACACAGTACCGTTTCGCCCCAACTACGATGGGACAAAAACCGAGCCAGTCGTTCTGCCCGCGCGCCTGCCCAACCTGCTACTCAATGGTGCGACGGGCATCGCCGTCGGCATGGCTACCAACATTCCACCGCATCACGCGGGCGAGGTCTGCACGGCCCTGCTGAAGCTACTCGACAACCCCGAGCTGAGCAGCGCCCGGCTCTGCAGCTACGTCAAGGGGCCGGACTTCCCGACCGGCGGTCAGATCCTGAATACCCCGGAGGAACTCAAGAACATCTACATCACAGGGAGCGGGGCGGTCCGCTTGCGCTGTACGTGGGAGGCCGGACCAGAGACACGGTCCACCAAGACCATCCACGTCACCAGCATCCCCTACATGGTCAACAAGTCGCAGCTGGTCGAACGGATCGCGGACGTCATCATTGCCCGCAAGCTGCCCCCGCTGCTGGACGTCAAAGACCTCTCCACCGACGAAGTTCGGATTTCGCTCGAGCTCAAGCACGACGCGGACGAGCTGATGGTGATGGCGTATCTCTTCAAACACACCCCCCTGCAGACCAACTTCGCGGTCAATTTGACCTGTCTCGTTCCGACCGAGCAGCCCGAAGTGGGCCGACCGGAGCGGCTCGACTTGCACCAGGTGCTCTGGCACTTCTTACGTTTTCGCCTCGATGTCGTGACCCGTCGTCTCGAGCACGAACTGGCGGCGCTCGACCGACGCATCCACATTCTTGAGGGGTTCGAGATCGTCTTCGACGCACTCGACGAGATCCTGCAGATCGTGCGTGCCTCCGACGGCAAGGCGGACGCGGCCGCCAAAATCATCGCGCGCTTCGGGCTCGACGGCGAGCAGACAGACGCCATTCTGGAACTCAAGGTCTACCGGCTGGCGCGACTGGAAGTCCTTGTCATCCGCACCGAACTGGCGAAGAAGCGAGAGCGGGCCGCGCATATCGGCCGGTTGCTCGACGATGAGCCCCAACGCTGGACACTGGTCCGGGACGAGCTACGCGAGGTCAAGCAGGCGTACGGGAGCGCGAAGGCCAACCCGCGCCGGACCATCATTGAGAGCGCCGACGAAGAGATCGAGTACAGCGCGGACGACTTCATCGTCGACGAAGACGCCATTGTGCTCGTGACCGCCGATGGTTGGATCAAGCGACAGAAAGAGGTCCGGGATGCCAGCACCACCCGACTGCGGGAGGGCGACCGCTTAGTGGCGGCGCTGGCCGGAAGCACCCGGGCGACGTGTGTCTTCTTCAGCAGTTTCGGCGCCGCCTACACCTTGCGCATCGCCGACATTCCAGCCACGACCGGTCACGGCGAGCCGATTCAGCGTTTCTTCAAGCTGAAGGACCACGAGCGTATCGTGGCCGCCATGAGTCTTGACCCGCGCATGGCCCCGAAGATCATGCCGGACCAGGAGGGAGGCGAGCCGCCACACCACGCGGTCGCGGTCACCAGCGACGGCTACAGTCTTCGCTTCAGTCTCGCCCCCTTCCTCGAACCCAGCACCCGGTCTGGGCGGCGCTTCGCCCGCCCGGCCAGCGGAGCCCAGGTCGTGGACGTGGCTCAGACCACGGGCGCCGAAGTGATCATTGCGGTAACCGCCCAGGCCCGCGCCATGTTGTGCGCAATCAACGAAATCAACTTCCTGTCCGGCGCAGGCAAGGGGGTCATTTTGATCAAGCTACCACCAGGCACGGACCAGGTGCTCGGCTTCATTGCGTCCACCGGCGACCGCGACCTGTTGACGGTGGAAACCAATCGAGGGGCCAGTCAGACCGTCAGTACCGCCAAATACGGCGTCACCGGGCGGGGTGGAAAGGGTCGCGAGTTGCTGCAACGGGGCCAGTTCGCCCGCGTCATCCCTCGCCCGGTCACGGTGCCCACCCTCGAGTAGGCACGAACAGCCCCGGGCTGCGTGCTACACTGGCCGCCGCTTCACCCCGCCTCGGCGCAGCAGGGTCGGCCGCCCAGCGCCAGCCCCCCACGGTCAACCGCAATGGCGAAGAGCTACACGGCGAAGGACATCACCGTACTGGAAGGCCTGGACCCTGTGCGACGACGTCCCGGTATGTACATCGGCGGCGTCGGCCCGACTGGGTTGCACCACCTCGTGTGGGAGATCCTCGACAATGCAGTCGACGAGGCAATGAATGGGCACGCCTCGCGGATCGGGGTGACGCTGCACGCAGACGGCGCATCGGTGACCATCACCGATGACGGGCGGGGCATACCGGTCGACCAGCACAAGAAGAGCAAACGGAGCGCGCTGGAGGTCATCTTCACGACGCTCCACGCCGGCGGCAAATTTGAACATGGCACCTACCGGACAGCCGGCGGTCTACACGGCGTCGGCGCGAGCGTGGTGAATGCCCTCTCCAAGGAACTCGTCGCCACCTCCCGACGTGACGGCGCGGAGTGGGAACAGCGCTTCGCGCAGGGGAAGCCGGTCGGAAAACTGCAACGCGTGGGGGGCGCCCGAGGCAGCGGCACCACGGTGTATTTCCGACCAGACGCGACAATTTTTCCGAAGACCACCTTCGACACCACGCTGATCGCCGACCGTCTCGAAACCGCCAGCTACCTGCACAAAGGGGTGAAGGTCGTCTTCGAGGACGAGTCGACCGGCGAAGGCCGCGTGTTCCAGCACGACGAAGGGCTGATCGACTATCTGCGGCGTATTCTCGCCGACCGCAATACCCCGTCGGTGCACACTGCCCCGTTCACTATCATCCGTGAGCATGAGGCCACCAACACCCGTCTGGACCTGGCCTTGCAATGGACGGAGTCGACAGACGAGCACGTGCGCAGCTACGTCAACGGCATCCCTACCAGCTCCGGCGGCACGCATGAGACTGGATTTCGGGCCGGTCTCGGCCGGGCGATCCGGAATTTCATCGACACCCACGGGCTGTCGCCGAAAGGCGTCACACTGACGGCCGAAGACATCAGAGAGGGCATCACCGGAGTCCTGAGCATCTTTATCCCTGATCCGCAATTTCAGGGTCAGACCAAAGAACGGCTCAACAACCCAGAGCTGGCCTCTGTGGTTGACGGGCTTGTCCGACCCGCGCTCGAACACTGGCTTAATCACAATCTCAGCGTCGCCGAGGCCATCGTGGCGCGCATTACCCTGGCCGCCCGCGCCAGGGCCGCAAGCCGGGCGGCGCAGCAAGCGGTCACCCGCAAGAGCGCCACGTCGAACCGACTGAATCTGCCCGGGAAACTCAGCGACTGCACGTCGCCGGGGACGAGGGGGAGCGAGATATTCGTGGTGGAGGGGGACTCCGCCGGAGGCTCAGCCAAACAGGGGCGCGACCGCGTGCACCAGGCAATTCTTCCGCTGCGCGGGAAGGTGTTGAACGTTGAAAGCGCACCGTTGGCCAAGGTGCTCGAGAACAAGGAGCTGTCCGATCTGGTCACGGCGCTGGGGTGCGGACTCGGCAAGCACTTTGACCTAACCCGACTCCGTTACGACCGGATCATCATCCTGGCGGACGCGGACGCCGACGGCAACCACATCGCGACCTTGCTGTTGACGTTTCTCTACCGGTATCTGCCCAAACTCATCAGCAACGGTCGGGTGTATCTCGGCCAGCCACCGCTGTATCGCATCGACGCAGGGAAGCAGACGTTCTGGGCCTTGGACGACACCCAGCGCAACACCATCCTGGCCGAGATCGAGCAGCGCAACGGACGAGCGCGCCCGGAGGTGACCCGTTTCAAAGGGCTGGGCGAGATGATGCCGAAGGTGTTGTGGGAGACCACGATGAATCCGAAGACCCGGCGTCTCCTCCGCGTGTCGATCGCCGACCAACTCCGGACCGACCGCGTGATCACAGACCTGATGGGGCGCGATGCCTCGGCCCGCTTCAGATTCATCATGGACCGGGCGGAAGACGCGGACGACTTGGACGTGTGACGGCGACCTCATACCGCTACGGGGTGCTCGGACCCTCATCCGGCACGATACGCGTGCCGCCGAGGCCAACGCTACTCTTGAGGTCCGCATCCATAGCCTGGGCGTCGGTCGGCGTCGCATACGGCCCGACCCACACCAGATAGTGCTCGGTGCTTCCGACCACTGGGTCCACCGACACCTCTCCGCCCAAGCGCCGTAGTCTCTCTGCGAGCGCCTCCGCCGGTCTCCGCGTGTCGAATTCGCCGGCGAGCGCACTCGCGCCCACCGACGAAAGCGACAGCAAGAACCGGTTGAGGGTATCAACCAGGCTCTGTCGACTCACGCCCTCCATGAGGCGTAAGTCAGAGACCACACCGAAATCTACCAGCAACACGCGCAGCAGTTCGTCGGCCGTGACGAAGGGGGTGATCACCAGCGCCGTAAACACATCACGGTCGAGCAATCCCAGCAACGCCCGGGTGGTGGTGGTCTTGCCGGTCCCGACGTCACCGGTCAACAAGAGCATCCCTCTCGACGCCTGACCCCGCGAAGCAACTCCTCGAGCGCGTGGTGGCCGCGCCACTCGTATCACTGTTACCATAAAAGGATTCCGAGACCCGCGTCGGGCCTGCGGCATCTCAATATGACTGTCTCGGCACACCGGTCGCCGCACTCCCCGTTTCTTGCGGTCGTAGAGCGGACGACCGTTGCCTCCCGGTTCGAACGCAGCTGACGTCCGCCCCGAGAAAATATCACTGTGTCTCCGACCTCCAGCGACACGTCAACGTCCAATATCGTAGCGGCGACGGCCACAGAACGTGAGCGGCTGGCGGCTTTCGATTTTCAGCCGCGCACACGTCTCGTATTCGGACCAGGATCCATCACCCAGTTGGGTACCATCGCCGCAGAGCTGGGATTCCGGCGGCCGTTGCTGGTGGCAGACCACGGCCTCCTCGAGGCGGGACGCGTCCGAATCGCAGAACGCCAGTTGGCCGCCGCGCACATATCGGCGGTGCCGTTCCATGCATTCGACGTCAACCCGGACACCGAGATGATCGAGGTTGGGTGCGCAGCGGCCAGGCCCCACGCGGTGGATGCCATCATCGGCCTCGGCGGGGGCAGTTCGATGGACTGTGCGAAGGGCATCAACTTTGTGCTGACCAACGGTGGACGCATGGAGGACTATCGCGGCTACAACAAAGCGACCCGGCCTTTGCTCCCGATGATCGGCATCCCAACCACGGCCGGGACCGGCAGCGAAGCGCAGAGCTACGCCGTCATCGCGGATGCCACCACGCATGTAAAGATGGCCTGCGGCGACACCAAGGCGGCCTTCCGGGTGGCGATTCTCGACCCTGAGCTGACGCTCTCGCAGCCGGCCTCCGTCACCGCAATGTCTGGCTTCGACGCCCTTGTGCACGCCGTAGAAACTGCTGTCACTACCCGGCGCACACCACTGTCGGACTGCTTCTCCCGCGAAGCGTGGCGTCTCCTGAACGAGCACTACGAGATGGTGCTGGATCACCCAGACGACATCGATGCGCGGGCCGCCATGCAGCTCGGCGCGTTTCACGCGGGTCTGGCCATTGAGCAGTCGATGCTAGGCGCCGCACATGCCTGCGCAAATCCGCTCACCGCACGCTACCAGGTCAGCCACGGCGTGGCGCTCGCGATCGTGGCGCCCCATATCGTGCGTTGGAACGGCGGCGTCGCAGCGCCGCTGTACAGCCGCCTGCTGGGCGATGCCTCCGATGCTGGTGCCGACGATGCGGCCGACAGACTGGCCGCGCGGTTGCGTTATCTGGCCGATCGTGCCGGACTGCCCTCGACACTCAGTAGCCAGGGCGTCGGCCAGTCGGACCTCCCTCAACTAGCCGATGACGCCGCCGTCCAATGGACCGGCACGTTCAACCCCCGATCGTTTACGGCCTCGGATGCCTTGGAGATCTATCGATGCGCGTTTTGATGACATCGGCGTGCGGTGCACTGGCCCTGGCGACCCTGCTTCCCCTGAGCGTGGCCCACGCTCAGACCACGCCCGACACATGGCCTCAATTTCGTGGCGCGTCTCGTAACGGAGTCGCCGCCTCAACCCTACCGGCCGAGCTTACGTTGAAGTGGACCTACGAAGCAGACGAGGCCGTCGACTCATCGGCGGCGATCGTCGATGGCGTGGTCTACGTTGGCACCTACGCCGGCACGCTCATCGCGCTCGACCTGGAGACGGGCGCCGAGCGCTGGACCTATTCCACCGGAGACATGGGCATCGGCGAATCGTCGCCAGCCGTGGCCGGCGGCCTGGTATTCATCGGTGACCTCGGCGGGGTGTTCCACGCCGTCGACGTCAACACCGGCACGGCGAGGTGGAAGTTCGAGACGATGGGCGAGATTAAGTCGTCGCCCGTCATTGTGGAGAACCGGGTCCTGATCGGGTCCTACGACGGCTTTCTGTATGCCCTGGCCATCGAGGACGGTGAGGAAGTCTGGAAGTACGAAACACAGAACTATGTCCATGCCACGCCAGCGGTCTGGGACGGCGTCGCCTATTTCGGGGGGTGCGACGAACTGTTTCACGGCGTGCGGGTCACTGATGGCGAAGAGGTCGTCAGTCTCTCAGCGGGCGCGTACACCGCCGCATCACCGGTGATTGCCGACGGCAAGGTCTACTTCGGCACGTTTGACAATGAAGTAGTCAGCATCGACCTCACGACGCACGAATTGCTCTGGCAATATGAGCATCCCAAGCGGCATTTTCCGTTCTACTCGTCGGCCCTCGCCACCGACGACACGATCGTGATAGGGGGTCGCGACAAGATGGTGCACGCCATCGATGACACCACCGGTGAACCACGCTGGACGTTCACGACCAAGGCTCGGGTCGACTCGTCGCCCGCGGCGAGCGGCGGCCGGGTCTATGCCGGGTCGAGTGACGGGCGGCTGTATGTGCTGGACCTCGACAGCGGCGAGAAGTTGTGGGAATTCGACACAGCCGCGCCCCTTGTGGCCTCGCCCGCGATTGCCGAGGGACGGCTCGTGATCGGCTCTGAGGACGGCGTGCTGTATTGCTTCGGTTAGCGGGCGCGAACCCTCATGTATAGTGGCATCTGATGGCTGATACCGGGCAGACTACGACGACCGAGCAGACCGACGTCGGCAGCTATTTCGTCGCTAACTATCCTCCGTTTTCGCTGTGGACGCAGGACGCGGTCGCGACCGAGGCGAGGTCAGCACTGGCCCAGCCGCCCGCCGACGTGCCTCTGGGACTGTATCTCCACATTCCGTTCTGCCGAAAGCGTTGCCACTTCTGCTATTTCCGCGTCTACACGGACAAGAACGCGAGCGAGGTGGCGGACTATCTGGACGTGATGGCGCGCGAGTGGGAACTGTACGCGACACAGCCGGCCATCGCAGGCCGCCCCCTTCGGTTTATCTATTTCGGCGGCGGCACGCCGTCATTTTTGTCGGTCCGCCAGCTGAAGAGCCTGGTTGACCGGTTGTCGGCCGTCACCCCGTGGACCGACGCCGAGGAGATCACGTTCGAGTGCGAGCCCGGCACCTTGACCGAGTCGAAGTTGTCGCAAATTCGCGACATGGGGATCACGCGGCTCAGCCTCGGTGTCGAGCACTTCGACGACGACCTGCTGGCACTGAACGGCCGCGCCCACCGGTCAGCCGAGGTTTTTCGCGCGTACGAATTCGCCCAGTCTCTCAACTTCCCTCAGGTGAACATCGATCTGATCGCAGGGATGCTGGGCGACAGCGACCAGAAGTGGCACGACGCCGTGGCGCAGACCATCGCCCTGAGCCCAGACAGCGTGACCATCTACCAGATGGAACTGCCATACAACACCACCATCAGCAGCGACCTCCTGAAGGGCACCGGACAGTTCACCGAATCAGTGGCGACATGGTCGACCAAGCGACGCTGGGTACGGGAGGCGTTCGACGCCCTTGAAGGCGCCGGCTACATCGTCAGCAGTGCCTACACCGCGGTCAAGAACCCGCAGAGCACGCGGTTTGTGTATCGCGACCAGCTCTGGCAAGGCGCCGACCTGGCCCCCCTCGGCGTATCGTCATTCGGTCACATCAACGGCGTGCACATGCAAAATCTTGACTCCTGGGGACCCTATGCGGCCTCGGTGCGCAACGCCGAGATCCCGCTCAGCCGCGCGTTTCGGCCGACGGCCGAAGAGCGGTTGATTCGCGAGTTGGTCTTGCAGCTCAAGCGGGGGTCCGTCCGTCCGACCTACTTTAGCGGCAAGTACGGCGTCGACATTGCAGATCGGTTCGCCCAGGCCTTGGCTTCCCTTCGCGCCGACGGCTATCTGATCGCGGGCGACGCCGATCAGATCGAGCTCACGCGAGAGGGCCTCCTCAGGGTCGATAGCCTGCTGCCGCGATTCTTCCTCCCCGAGCACACCGACCTACGCTACACATAGGGATCGGCGGGCGCCGGACCATCGGCCACCT
>CAWWAF010000017.1:0-46751 GCA_963934795.1 uncultured bacterium | reverse complement strand
CGGCAAGGCGACAGAGGACGATAAGAGCGCAACGCGCAACCTGCATGTGGGACACTTCCGCGGGCTCGAAGACGCCTGGGCGCTCCGCGACCGGCTACGAGGTGCATTGGCGCGCCATCGGGCGAGCGGACTCGGCGACCCCGATGAAGACCGCTCTCCACCACCAGGCGACCGCGACGCGGCGCCGGATCGTGGCCTCCTTCCGGCCGCGGAAACGCTGCTCGCAGAGGCTCGGCGACTTCGCGCGACGCTCCGCGAGGACTCATGACGGCCGGACGGGTGTGTGTGCGCGTACCGGGCCGGTCGAGAGCACGAAATGCAAGAGGGGATGACCTATGAGATTCGCGGGCTCCGTGCTCTGTTGGGTGTTGGCGATTACGTGCGCCGCCGTTGCCTCGGCGCCGCAGCAAACGCCGGTCGCGTCAGACCAGCAGGCGGTGATCGAACTGGAACGGGCGTGGAACGAGGCCTTCTACGCCAAGGACATCGCTTTCATCGAGGGGGTGCTGGCCGACGAGTTCACCGCGACCTACGACGATGGCAGTCGGGGCGACCGGGCCCGCGAGTTGGCCCTGTCGACTGCGTTCAATCAGCAGGTTGAGTCAGCGGTCCAGGAGGATTTCACCGTCATGATATATGGTGAGACCGCGGTCGTGTGGTTCACGCTGCGGCTGGTTGGCATCCGACAGGGGGAGCGGGCGGAAGTGGTCTTCCGCTACACAGATGTGTGGGTGAAGCGCGGCGGCAGCTGGCTCTGTGTGTCGACCCAGAGCACTCGCGTCGGTGGGGCCGTGTGAGCTCTGGGATACCTACTTTGGGTCGAAGAGGCGCGGCGGCAGGTCGTCGTGCAGCAGCGTGCGTTCGTCATCCGCAGACCACAGCATCTGTTCAGCCCGCTCGAGCAATGTTCCCAGGCCAGTCCGGTTGAGGGCAGAGACCGCGACCCCACGATGGCGTAGCGCCAGGGCGGCACCGACACCTGGCGGCACCTTGTCGATCTGATTAAACACCAGCAATTCTGGCGCGTCCATCCCGATCTCCGCCAGGACCCCATGGACCGCCTCCATCCGCCGGTCGCAGTCGGGTGCCGAGGCGTCGACGACGTGCAACAGGAGCGACGCGTCAGAGAGTTCCTCGAGTGTCGCGCGGAATGCGGTGACCAGGTCCGCCGGCAGGTCGCGGATGAAGCCGACAGTGTCGGTAATGATGACTTCGCGTTCGCGGGGAAACCGCAGCCGCCGCGAGACCGGGTCGAGCGTCGCGAACATCTGGTCGGCGACATGGACCTCGGTCTGGGTCAGAGCCCGCAGCAACGTGCTTTTGCCGGCATTGGTGTAGCCGACGATTGACAGCACCGGCACGTCACGGCGTTTGCGCCGTCTTCGCCGATTCTGGCGCTGGGTGCTCAGTTTCTTGAGCTCACGCTCCAGGCGGGTCACGCGGTCTCGGGTGCGTCGCCGGTCAACCTCGAGTTTTGTTTCACCCGGTCCACGACCACCGATACCACCCTCCAGGCGCGAGAGCGACACGTCGGCGCGTTGCGCCAGTCGGGGCAGCAGATACTTCAGCTGCGCCAGCTCGACCTGCAGCTTGCCGTCGCGCGTTGTGGCGTGCTGCGCGAAGATGTCCAGGATGAGCTGGGTGCGGTCTATGACGCGCAGCTCCATACGTTCACCGAGGTTGCGAGCCTGGGTGGGGGTCAGGTCCTGGTCGACGATGACCAGATCGACATCTTGTTGAAAGGCGCGGATCACCAGATCCTGGAGCTTGCCGGATCCGACGACGGTTTTCGGGTCGACGCGCGGGCGCTGCTGCGTCACGATGTCGACGATGTCGACGCCGGCTGACCGTGCCAGTTCGCGCAGCTCGGCGATGTGGATGTCGAGGTCCCCTGCGCTGCGACCGGCCGTCACGGAGACCAGAATCGCGCGTTCACGGTCACCGACCTGGCGGGTTCCTACCGATCGTGACAGCGCGATTTCGAGTTCGCGGATCCACGTCTCAAAGTCGAGATCGACTTGCGCTGGGCGCACCGGTGCGAGCAACTCCACCCCGTCGCCGCCGCCCGCCGTGAGCGCCGCGATGTGCGCCAGCGTCGGGAGCCCGTCGCCATCGACCCCAATCGTCACCATGGCGTCGAGGCGGAGCAACAGCAGGTCGGTCTTGTCATCCCGGGTGACGCCCTCGCCGGCCAGGTGCGTGTGGAGACACCGGAGACCGCGCAGGCGGCCACGGCCGGCACGCAGTCGACCCCAGTCCGGCAATTCGATCGAGTGGGCGTCGCCCACCATCACGTGCTGGACGGCACCGCGGCGGTCGACCAGCACGCCGACCTGGCGCCGGGTGTCGTGGCTGATCTCGGTGAGTTGGCGCGCCAACTCGTGCGTCAGCATCTGGTCGGCTGGCACGCGTCGCCGGAACAGACGCTCAAGCTGACGAACCTGGCCGGTCTTGAGACCGAGCGTATTACCAAAAACCTCGATGAGAGTCTCCCGTGACCGATGTTACCGCGTGGCCTCGCTCGCGAAGCGCCGGTAGACCCCCCGTGCCTCATCGAACTGTGCGAAGACGTGGTCGCGTTCTGTGTCGGCACGCCACCCGGGCCAGGCCTCGGCCAGCGCCTGCAAGGTGTCGATCCACCGCAGGGCGTAGTCGGCCGCGGCGGCGTTTCTGACCGGTTGGTCGCCTACCTGAATCCAGACCGGGTTGGTGAACGCCTGGACATAGGCGACGTCCATCGGGAAACGGTCTGCGGTGGCGCCCTCCGCGCGGAGGTGACACCACCCGCTTCGGCGCACTCGATGTCGCACGGAGAGAGTGGCCTCCCGTCGATCCCCCATGACCGGTACCTCGTTCATCGTCTCGCCGTTGCACACCACGAGGATGTGGTCGAGTTCGGTCACCGACCGGACACGTCCCGTGATCTCGATCGTGGCCCCGCCCTCGGGGAGGGTCACCACCTCCCCGGGCCCGTGGCCGTCGATCGCCATCTCCACCAGCGGCCCTGATGAGACGAATGCGTGGCCGGCGCGAAGACCCTCAAACCAGGCGTCCATGTCGAGTCCGCGGTCGTCGGTGTGCACGTAGGTACGGACCGAACCAACCAGCTTCGAGCGATGCAGATTACTGATGGAATCTTCGCCGCCGGTGGCCGTGATCCGAAGGCCATTGTTCCAGACGGCGTAGAGCGGATAGAACCCGGCGCGGGAGGCGTCGGACCATTCGACGGCGTCGGTCGTGCCAAGCGCGGCGTCGACCATGAAGCCCTTGCCGCCGCCAAGCCCGCGTTCCAACGGGTCGTTCTCTCCGGGAAATGCGTGGACGTAGCCCACGGTGGCGCCCTGCGCCTGTGCCTTGCGGAGCATGTCTGTGTTGCTCGGATACAGGCTCTCGATGGCGGTGCCCTCGTACCCCATGGTGAACGGTGACAGGAGGTGGTCTCGCATGCCGAACATAAAGACGTGCCCGTAGAAGGGCGGCCGATATTCTTGGCCCACCACGACCAGGCGCTCCGGTGTGGAGGTCGAGTGCGGACCGCCGCCAGGTTCGAAGTACTGGTAGTCGAGCACCCGGTTGTCCTTGTTCGCGACCTGCTCCAGCACGAGGTCCTGGTCCTCGGCCGCCGACATCATCATCAGGTTCTCGATGGTGTTGTGCAGGTTGCCACCGTAGTTCGCGTGGACGTGTGTCGACGCGCTGTACCAGCCCTCGGCCGCCATATCGGCCATACGCTCGAGCGCGACGGTCACGGTCGTCGTGTCGTTGGCCGTGATCTGGGCCGTCGCCACATCAGGATAAAACTCGAAGCCCTTGACCACCGTCAGGGTGGTCTCGCCCACTGGCAGATCGACCGAGAAGGCGCCAGGCGTGTGAAACAGGTGGTCACCGCGTCCGCTCAGTCGCGCATACGCGTCGGTCGGCGCGTAGAACTTGCCGTCGGACGCCGTCAAGTGCACGCGTGACCCGGTGGGCAGCCCGGTGGCGCCATCCACAGTCTGGACCGCCAGTGTGCCCATCGGCCGTTTCCATCGACGGTCGGTGATCGCGATACGCCGGATTTCTCCACCGTGCGTTTCGAGAAGGGCCAGCTGAGGCAGTCCGCCTTCGTTCTGAATGAACGCGATCCACTCGTCGTCGGGAGACCAGCGTGGGTGGAACGCATCGTGCTGAAAGAACGTGAGCTTGTAGGGTTCACCCCCAGTCGTCGGCTGGACATACAGATTGTTGAATTGGTCGGCCGCGCCTCGGGTGGACGAATAGACGAACCGCTTGCCCTCGCTGGACACGTCGGGCCGCGTTCGGTAGAGCGTTTGTTCGCGAAGGACGGTCGTCGCATCGCGGATGCCCCCTTCGACGGCCGGCACACGAATGGCGTTGCCAGAACCGAGCGGGACATTCCGGTTTGACACCAACAGCAATTCGTCATTCTCGGGGAGCCAGGTCGGTGTGAGGTGCATGTCCCATGGTCCGAAATACAACCGATCTTTCCCGAAGTTGTTGTCAGCCGTCACGGGCATTTCGTCGCCCGCCCACTGACCGTTTGAGACCGGGCGCACCGACAGATTGAAGAATCCCCGCGGCTTGGTGGAGATGTAGGCGATGCGGGTGCCGTCGGGGGAAAAGACCGGGTCGCTGTAGACGTGCTGGTCGTCGGTCAGTGCGCGTGTTTCGCCCGTTTCCAAGTCTAGGAGTTCGAGTTGTACCCGCTCGCCGTCGTAGTCAGCGGTGAACACGATCCATCGGCCGTCGGGTGACCAGTCGGGCGAGGAGTGGTACGCGTCGGGGCTGTAGGTCAGCTCCTCAGCGATGCCGGTGTCCGGGGCCACCCGCCAGATGGACCCGCTCATCGAGACGGCGAGCCACCTGCCGTCTGGGGCCCAACTTGGCGCCCACGGGGTAGAACTTGGCGCCGGTGGGAAGTAGAAGTTCTGCATGTAGTTCCCGCCATGCTGAGACGCCGGGTAGCGTCCTGCCTGCGCGAGAACCTCACCGACGCCGACCGCCAAGCAACCAAGTGTCGCGGCGAGTACGAGCCTGTTTCTCATGCAGAACCTCTGGGTCCACGGAGTCCACGCCGCCGGGTCGGGAGGGAGAGCGTCTACCAGGCGGCCCGCAGGCCGTCGCGGTCGAGCGCCTCGCCACCGAGATAGACGGCCGAGATCTGGCGTGTGTTTTCGATCCCGTACATCGGATTGGCATCGAGGACCAGAAAGTCGGCGCGCTTGCCTGGCGCCAGAAGTCCGGTGTCCACCCCTAGCACCTCTGCTGAGGCGCTGGTCGCGATCTGAATCGCCTTTGCCGGTGAGATGCCGGCCTCGACGATCAGCGCCAGCTCGTGGTGTTCCATGTATCCCTGGATATGGTCCTGGATCCCGGTGTCGGCGCCGAATACCAGTCGGGCGCCCGCGTCAGAGAGCTTCTTCAGACTGCGAAGCATCATCGCGAACGACTCGGAACCCGCAGCGGCCGCCTCGGGCGTGCGACTGACGTATGACTCGCGAATTCGCTCAATGACTTCAGGTGAGACCGATTCCGCCAGCAGCGGGTGATCGACCCAGGCGGGTGGGTCGGCGTTGCGTCCCCGCTCAGAGACCGCCAGGTTCGGCATGACGAAGACATCGTGTTCTACGATGGCGGCGACCAGCTCGTCGTCCATCTCGACATCGCGAGCCAGATGCGCGAAGCCGTCGACGCCGGCGTCGACGAGGTCGCGGGCATCCTCCGCGTTGAAGATGTGCGCGATCACCCGAAGGTCATGCGCGTGTGCCGCCTCGATGATGGGTCGGTAGAGATCTGGCCCAAGTTTGTCGACCGATCCCCCACGATCGTCGACCCAGATTTTGAGAAAGTCCGCGTCCGTTGCGGCGATCTCGTCCACCAGGGCGAGCGCCTCCTCCTCGGTGGCAGCCCCCAGGGCGGTCGAGCGCATTGTGGGCGCTCCAGGGCCGGCGTCGGGTCGAGCGATACCGCGGAACGCGGTGTGGAGGCGGGCGCCGCCGAGCGTGCCTGCCTCCTGGTCGGCCTTGATTGTGAATGCCAGGTCACCCGGGTCGGTGCCCAGGGACACGATGACCCCCACACCGTGGTACGCATACCGATTGAGCTGGTCGACGATGGTCTCGCGTGTGTAGTTGGCGTTGTCAAAGCTGAGGTCGTCGACAAAACCTACGTGGCCGTGGAGGTCGACCAGGGTTGGCATGACCGTCTTGCCCGTCAAGTCGACGACAGTCGCACCTTCTGGAATCGCGACGTTGGCGGCCAGTCCCACTTCCTGGATGACGCCAGCGTCGACGAGCAGCACACCACCGCCGAGGGGCGGTCCGCCGTCGCCCGTGATGACGGTGGCGCCTTCATACGCTACAACCGTACTGACTGGCTCCTCGGGCGCAGAGGCCCCGCACGCGGTGACGCCGAGGGTGAGGGCGACGACGGCCGTGGTCTCTCGAATGCTCATGGGGGCAACTTCCTTCGTGACTCGCGCAGGAGGGCTCGCGCCCGGGTCGATGCACGCGATTATATCCGTGAGTGCGGGTTGTGCCGACGGGCCGCGTTTAGCGCTACGATCGTGATGTGACTTACGACTACATCATCATCGGCGGCGGCACCGCGGGGTGTGTCCTTGCGAATCGCCTCTCGGCTGATCCGGACGTGAGTGTGTTGCTGCTCGAAGCGGGTGGCAAGGATAATTATTTCTGGATCGACATTCCGGTCGGCTACCTCTACACGATCGGTAATCCGCGTACAGACTGGTGCTACACGACTGAGCCGGATCCGGGGCTCAACGGGCGCACCATCGGCTACGCACGCGGGAAGGTGCTGGGCGGCTGCTCGTCGATCAACGCCATGATCTACATGCGCGGGCAAAGGACGGACTACGACCACTGGGCCGCGCTCGGCAACCGTGGGTGGTCCTGGGACGATGTGCTGCCGGTGTTCAAGCGTTCGGAGGACTACGTGCACGGCGCTGACGAGTTTCACGGAGTCGGCGGCGAGATGCGCGTGGAAGAGAAGCGGGTCAGCTGGGAGATTCTCGACGCCTGGCGTGACGCCGCCGAGGAGTGTGGCATCCCGAAGATCGCCGAGTTCAATCGCGGCGACAACTTCGGCAATGCCTATTTCCAGATGAACCAGCGCGGCGGACGGCGATGGAGCGGGACGAAAGCGTACTTGCGTCCGATCATGGACCGGCCGAATTTGACCGTCCGGACCGGGGCGCAGGTGGCGCGGCTACGTATCGACGCGGATGAGTCGGCCGGCTCACAGAAGCGGGCGACCGGTGTCGCGTTGGTCGGCGGTGACATTCTCCATGCGCGGCGTGAGGTGATTCTCGCGGCCGGTGCCATCGGGTCGCCTCAGATTCTGCAGCTGTCCGGTATCGGTCCTGGCGCCATGCTCCAGGAGCGGGGTATCTCGGTCGAGCACGATCTGCCAGGTGTGGGCGAGAACCTGCACGACCATCTGCAAATTCGGACGATGTACAAAGTATCCAATACCGTCACTCTGAACACGCGTGTGAATTCGCTATTCGGTAAGGCGGCGATGGGGCTCGAGTATCTGCTCTTCAAGACTGGACCGCTGACGATGCCGCCGTCGCAACTGGGGGCGTTCGCCAAAAGCGATGCCTCGCGCGAGTCGGCGAACATGGAGTGGCATGTGCAGCCGCTGTCGCTCGACAAATTTGGTGACCCGCTCCACACCTTCAATGCGATTACCCCGTCGGTGTGCAACCTCCAGCCGACAAGCCGGGGCCACGTGCGGGTCAAGACCACCGATCCGCTCGATGCGCCGGCCATCACGTTGAACTACCTGTCGACCGAAGCGGACCGTCGCGTCGCCGTGACCGGTCTACGGGCGACGCGTCAGATCATGAAGGCCAAAGCTCTGGAGCGTTTCGAGCCCACCGAGTGGAAACCCGGTCTCGAATTCGAGAGTGAGGACGAGCTGTTGAGCGCGGCGCGAGACCTGGGTTCGACCATCTTTCACCCGGTCGGCACCTGCAAGATGGGGCACGATGAGCTGTCCGTCGTCGATGACAGGCTTGCCGTGCGGGGCATCGCCGGACTCCGGGTCATTGACGCGTCGGTGATGCCGCGCATTTCGTCCGGCAATACCAATGCGCCGACGGTGATGATTGCGGAAAAGGGTGCCGCGTTCATTCTCGATGACGCGCGCTGAACGCGACCATCGTCATGATCAAGCTCTCCGACACGATCTGGGTGGAGGCGCACGAACTACAGGAGCGTTTTGTCCGCGCGTCCGGGCCCGGTGGACAGAACGTCAACAAGGTGGCGACGGCCGTCGAGTTGCGGTTCGACGTGACGAATTCTTCCCTGGCTCCCGAGACCAAGGCGCGACTCATCGAGCAGCTCGGGAGTCGGATCTCCGGCGACGGCGTACTGATCATCGACAGCCGGGAGCACCGCACGCAGGGGCGCAACCGGGCCGCCGCTCGGAGCCGTCTGGCCGAGTTGCTGGCGCAGGCCTCCAGGCGACCTACCCCGCGTCGTCCGACGAAGCCCGGGCGAGCCGCGGGCGTGCGACGTCTCGATGGTAAGCGCAGACGGAGTGAGGTCAAGGCACTACGCGGTCGGCCACAGGGCGACGACTAGCTGAGGACGGGGCGCCTTATCTACGCCGACTAGACCCACTCGGCCGGCGGCGTGATCTCCTCTGCGGGGGCGCCGCCCGCGTCAGGTCGGCCACTGCCTTCCAGACGGCTGACTGCGCGCACGTTCATGTCCTGGTCGCACAGGATCTGGCACGACAGCCGCACGCCAGTCAGGCCCCTCGCTTCGAGGCAGGCTTTCTCGGCCGCCGTCGTCTTGGTCGGTTCGCCGTCGATAAATTCGACCCGACAGGTGGTGCATCGGGCGTTGCCACCGCAGGCATGCATCACATCGACCGAGGCATCCTGCTCAAGGGCCAGAACCAGTCTCTTGTTCGCGGGCACGTCGAACGTCCCGTATCCTTCAACCGTCAGTGTTGGCATAGCTATGGATTCTAGCGTAGACCGGGGCCTGGCCCCGAACGCGAGCCGGACACTCCGTGTAGACGCTACCAGGGACGGGCGATACGATCAGTGGCGTGAACCGGGACAAGAAGACCGGCGCCTTACCCTCCGAAAGGGGTGACGTGACCGCTCGCGCGTATCGTCGGCCGCAGCCCGACGAGCTGCCGCTCAATGACACGCCGGCGTACGGGAGTACCACGCTTCGTCATCCGACCCAGCCGCTGGTCATCGTGCCTCGGACGCTGTCCGAGATGACGGGGCCCGCGCATGGCGAGGCGTCGATCGGCGCGCTCGACCATGACCTCACGCGACAACACCCTGGGGAACCGCTCGGCGAGCGCATTGTCATTGCGGGTCGGGTTGTCGACGAGGACGAGCGGCCGGTGCCGCACACGTTGGTCGAGATCTGGCAAGCGAACGCCGCCGGCCGATACGCACACGCGCGCGATACGCATGACGCCCCGCTCGACGCCAACTTCAGCGGTGCGGGTCGGGTGCTGACCGACGCGGACGGGCGCTACAGGTTCGTGACCGTCAAGCCGGGTGCCTACCCATGGAACAACCATCACAATGCGTGGCGGCCGGCCCACGTGCATGTGTCGGTCTTCGGACAGAATTGCCTGACTCGCGTGGTTACGCAGATGTATTTCCCGGGCGATCCGCTACTCGCGCTGGATCCGATTTTTAACAGCATTGCCAGCGACCGGGCCCGCCTCCGGTTGATCTCGGCGTTCGATCTCGCGTTGACCGAGCCGGGGCGGGCGCTTGGCTATCGGTTTGATATCGTGCTCCGGGGCCATGAGGCCACGCCCACTGGTCACTAGCATGCGCCAGCCGACGCCACCGCAGACGATCGGGCCGTTCTTTGGGGTGCTTGCCCCCAACGTCGGCACCGTCGCGATCGCGCCCACCCGCGAACCCGGTACGCGGGTCACGTTGACGGGCACCGTTGTCGATGGGCAAGGGGCGGCGGTCACAGATGCCCTCGTCGAGATCTGGCAGGTGGACGCAGGCGGCCGCTGGCCTGGGCATGGCGAGGCCAGCGGGGTCCCGCCGGCAGAGGGGTTCACCGGGTTCGGTCGGGTGGCCACGGACGGTGCGGGTGGGTTCGCGATCGAGACAGTCAAACCGGGTCCGGTGGCTGGGCCGGACGACCGGTTGCAGGCGCCGCATCTTGTTGTGGGTTTGTTCGCGCGGGGGGTGCTGACCCGACTGGCGACCCGCGTGTACTTCGATGATGAGCCGGCGAACGCGAGCGACCCGGTGCTGACGTGCGTGCCCCCTCATCGGCGTGCGACGCTCATTGCGGTCGGTGAAGGCTCGGGGCGGTATCGATTCGATATTGCGCTGCAGGGCGCTCACGAGACCGTGTTCTTCGATGTCTGACCGTACCACCCGCCGAACCGAGATGACCATGACCGACCGTTTACACGACCGCCTGCTCGGCGATGACCGCGTGGACGCCCGTTTTGCCGGGCTCGCCCAGCTGCAGGCCATGCTGGATGTTGAAGCCGCGCTCGCGGCGGCTGAGGCGGCCGTGGGCGTCGTGCCGGTCAGCTGCGTCGAGCCGATCCGTGCCGCGGCGCGGGCCGAGTTCTACGATCTGGCGGCCATCGGGGAGGAGGTGGCGCACGGCGGTATCCCTGCCGTGCCGGTGGTGCGTCACCTGACCGCGCGGGTGGCGTCGACCCATACCGAAGCGGCGCGCTATGTGCATTGGGGAGCCACCAGCCAGGACATCATGGACACCGGGTTGGTGCTGCAGTTACGCGAGGTGGTGCCGGTGGTGTGTGACCACATTCAGCGCGCGTCCGAGGCCGCGGCGGATCTGGCTCGACGTTACGCCGACACGCCAATGACGGGTCGCACCTGGCTGCAACAGGCCACACCGGTCTCATTCGGGTTGAAAGCCGCCGGGTGGCTTGATGCATTGGCGCGTGCCCGCGCGCGCACGGTCATCGCGCTCGACGATGCGCTCGTCCTGCAGTTTGGCGGCGCAACCGGTACCTTGGCGTCGCTCGGCTCAGACGGACCAGCGGTGGCCGACGAGTTGGCCGAGCGCCTCGGTCTGCACACCGCTGACATCCCCTGGCATGCCCATCGCGACCGTGTGGCCAACCTGGCATGTGCCCTGGGGGTCGCAGTTGGGACGATCGGGAAGGTAGCGACGGATCTTGGATTGATGGCGCAAACCGAGGTGAGCGAGGCGTGGGAGCGGCCGGCCGAGGGGCGTGGCGGTTCTTCGACGATGCCTCACAAACGGAATCCGGTTGGCGTGTCGGTGGCGCTCGCGGCCGCGACACGCGCGCCGGCGCTCGTCGCGACGGTGCTTGGCGCGATGACCCACGAACACGAGCGCGGTCTGGGCGGCTGGCAGGCAGAGTGGGACGCCCTGCCAGACCTGGTGCGGGTGGCGGCCGGTGGTGCGAAGGGGCTGGACGACGCGCTTGATGGTCTCGTGGTTGATCCAGACCGCATGCGGGTGAATGTCGAGTTGACCGGAGGCCTCGTGCTGGCCGAAGCGGTGGCGATGGCGCTGGCGCCCGCGCTCGGCAAGGAGGAAGCCCACGCGTGCGTCGGCGCCGCGTGCCGCCGCGCACGGCTGGAGGATCGTCCCCTGGCGGACGTGCTTTCGGACGACCCGATGGTCACCCCACACCTGGACGCCGCCGCCATCGCCCGGTGTCTGACGCCCGACGACTACCTCGGGGCGGCGCCGGTCTTCATCGATCGCGTGCTGGCGCGCTACGCCGGGCAGAGTCGTCGATGACGAGGCCACGGGCCACGGCTGGCCGGGTCACAGGGGCCGGCGGATGCTGTCTGTCCTACGACGTCGAGGGGCCTGAGCAGGCGCCCGCCTGCCTGCTGTTGCATTCATTGGGTACGACGAGCGCGCTGTGGTCCCCCCAGCGCGAACGTCTCCGTCAGTCGTTCCGCGTCATCCGATATGACGTTCGCGGGCACGGGCGGTCTCGGCCAGCGGTAGGTCCGTATACGCTGGACCAGTTGGGACTCGATGCACTCGCCGTGCTTGACGCCGTCGGGGTAGCACGCGCGCACGTCTGCGGCGTGTCTCTCGGTGGCCTCACCGCCTTGTGGCTGGGGGCGCGAGCGCCGGACCGGGTGGACCGGATCGTCGCCGCGAATACGGCGGCTCGCCTTGGGACCGCCCAGGGCTGGACCGACCGCATTGACAGGGTGCGGTCGGGCGGCATGGCGTCGATCGTGGACGGCGGAATCGCGCAGTGGTTTACGGAACGGTTCAGGGCGCTGGAACCGGAGACCGTCGAGCGATTCCGGTCCATGCTGCTGCGGTGCCAGGTTGACGGCTATGCCGGTGCGTGCGCTGTGCTGCGCGACGCCGACGTACGCGAAGGAATCGGTCAGATAGAGGCGATGACTCTGGTCGTGACGGGGCGCCATGACCAAGCGACGCCACCCGCGCTGGGCGACCTGATTCGCTCACGCGTCTCCGGCGCGCGTCAACTGGACCTGGATGCCGCACACCTGTCGAATGTGGAGCAGGCTGGCGCCTTTACCGCGGGCGTGTTGGATTTCCTGCGTCGTTGAGCGCCGGACCTCGCATTGGCCACGGTTACAGGCAACTAGACCCGCGTGATGGTGACACCCGGTTTCAGCGACGTCCGGTAGAGCGCATGGAGGAAGCAGGTCTGTTCACCCATGTCGAGACACTGCCTGGCGAAGTCCGCCCCGTCGGGCGTATCGAGAAATACATGGGTCTCGACCGCGCCGACGGCGCCCGGTCGCCCCTGCTCGCCCATCGCGTAATAGGTGTCCTGCACCACGCGGTAGCCGGTCAGCGCGCGTTTCATGATCGTCGCAAAGCGGCCCAGCTGTGTCATGAAGCAGAAGGCCACGCCAGCCGCCATGTAGCTTGCCGCATCAGGTGCGAGACCGGAGTCGTATGGTGCAGCTCCGTCGTGCGACAGCATTGTGAAGGTTGACCCCAGAGGGCTGTGCAGCTCTTGGCGAATCTCGTTCACCCCGGTGAGGCGCTGTCGGCACTCCGCGCGCACGTGAAGCTCACGACGTTGCTCGGCCCGCAGGCTCGACCCAACCCCACCGGCGACGCCGGACACTGGTGTCACCGCCTCGAGGCGCGCGACGTGGCCGCCGTCGCCATTGGTGGCGGGGTGGACGTGCGCAAACAGCGGTCCCGGGTCCTGGGCCACCGGGCCCAACAGCGGGACCGCACGATCGAGGGAAATGCCCTCCCCGTTGACGGTCAATGTGAACCGCGAGGTGTGGCTCTCGCGCTGGAGTCCGTGCACCGGCGACGCCTCGATCGCCTCAGCGACCAGGTCACGCAGCACGTCCTCGTCGACGCCAGAGCCGATCCGCACCTCGAGCGCGACCGGCAACGCCCCGCCGGTCATGGTGCCTTGCAGCGCCGAACCCTCCATCGTGTACCGGTTGTCCTGCACCAAAACCACGTCTCGGAGGTCGAATGCCCGCCGGCGGGCCGCCGCGTACAGCGCGTTCATGTACGACGACACCATGCCCACCGTCATGAATGCCAGCGGGCACGGGGCGGCATCAAAACCGTCGAGGTATGGGCCCTCGTCGCTCGCCACACGCCAGAGTGTGCCCGGATGGGTCGGATAGGACGACCCGACGATCGCCTCCTTCTGCATGCCTGAGAGCGATCGTGCCCAGACTCGCACGCGGTGTCGACCGTCACGTTCGGGTCGCGCGAGGTCCAAGCGCTCGGGCTGATCGACCGCAAAAAATGTGGGCTGACCGCTCTCGGCCAACAGGTTCGCGCCTGAGCGAGAGTCGGGTGACGTGCTGCGCGGTGTGACCATTTTGGAGTGCCGGAGCGAGCGAGTCCGGCTATTGTTACATGTGCAATTTGGCCGCGACGCGCGGCGAGTGCCACACGCCTATGGCTAGCGAACAGAATTCACCCCCCGTGACCCCGGATGCACCGCCCCCCAGCACCCCTACGGCATTCATGGGCGTGGCCGCCGCCGCCCTGCTCGCGCTCGTGGTGGTGATCTTGCCGGGTGCTGAGGCGCTCCCTGCTGAAGGTCAGCGGATGGCCGCCATCTTTGTCGTGGTCCTGGTGCTATGGACGACCGAGGCGGTCCCGGTCGGGGTGACGTCGCTGCTGGCCGTCGTCTTGCTGCCTATTTTTGGCGTGGCGGACCTGCCCACCGCATTCACCAATTTCATCAGCCCGGTGTTCTTCTTCGTGCTGGCGATGTTCATCGTCGCCCAGGCCTTTATCAGCTCCAGACTCGACCAGCGGTTCTCGTTGTGGCTGCTGTCAAAGGCCGGTACCGACAGTCGTCGCGTGGTGCTGGTGTTCATGGTGGGCACGTGTCTGATCTCGACCATCATGTCGGACGTCCCGGCCACGGCGATCTTCATGGCGCTCGCGATGGGGCTGTTCGGCAAGATGGGGCTGACCCCGGGGCGGTCCAGCTTTGCGAAGGCGTTGATGATCGGTATCCCATTTGCGGCGCTCATCGGCGGCGTCGCGACGCCGGCCGGGAGCTCGATCAACATCCTGGGGATCTTCTTCATCCAGGAGTACGGCAACGTCACCATCCGGTTCCTTGACTGGATGGTGATCGGCGTGCCGATGGTCGTGATCCTGTTGCCGCTGTCTGTCCAGATTCTGTTGCGTTTCTATCCGCCGGAAATGGCACACGTCACGGCGGTGGGCGACGTGGAGGCGGAACGGGCTGCACTCGGGCCTGTGAGCGGTCGAGAGTGGCGGGTGCTCATCATTATCGGCACGATGGTGGTGCTCTGGGTGCTGAGCACCTGGTTTCCGGCGCTGAACGTCGTGCTGGTCAGTTTGCTCGGCGCCATCACGATGTTCCTGCCAGGCATGCGCCTGTTCACCTGGAAAGAGGTGGAGCGCGGCATCGGCTGGGAGGCGCTCCTGATGGTCGGCGGGGTGACGGCGTTGGGGGCAGCCTCCGTCGATACGGGGTTGGCGCAGTGGCTCGTCGATGGTTCGCTGGGCGGGCTGGAAGACTGGAGCGCCGTCGGCATCGTCGCGCTCGTGAGCGCGTTCACCGTGGTCATCCATCTGGCCTTGCCCATCGGACCAGTGATCAATTCCGTGCTCATCCCGCCGCTCGCTATCCTTGCGCTTTCAACCGGCCAGAACCCTGCCCTCTATGCGCTCCCCGTTGCCTTCACCGCATCGTGCGCGTTTCTGCTGCCGCTGGACGCCGTCCCGCTCGTGACCTACACCAAGGGCTACTACCGCATGCTCGACATGTTCGCGCCGGGGGTGATCTTGAGCGCGTGTTGGGTCGTGCTGATTACGGTGCTGATGGTGTGGCTAGGACCTCTCGTCGGGCTGATTTAGTCATTGGCTGGAGGCTACGCCCTGAATCCCACGCGAACGCTCGCGGGGGGACCGAAGCCCCGCTCCATGGCCGCGAGGCGCGCATTGCGGCGCGCCTAGAGGCGCATGTCCTCAGGGCGGCGGTTCCGGGGCATGTTCAGGATTTGCGTGTCGGGGCGGATACGGACATCATGACCCAGAGCATTCAGGCCCCGGGCTCCGTCGGGCTCCGGTATTCGCGATAAGAAGGGAAACCGAACGATGAACGTAGACTCTCGACATCTAGTCAGGACCAATTGGAGAGGGCTGGGGCGCTGCGTGGCTCTTGGCGCGGCAGGGCTCGGAATCCTGATGTCCTCCGCGCAGGCGCAGGGGCCGGCTCGGCTGAACAAGGTCATCGAGGCGATAGAAAACGGCCAGCCCGCCGTTGCGAACGAGCACTGGCGTTTCGTGGACATGGAACACTCGCCATTCTCCGGCGCGCTGGTCCAAGCCGTCCTCGCCGAGATGGACGAGGACCGCGACCCCGACGGTCGAATGCGGCTGGCCCCGCTTGTGCGGATCCCTCAAGAGGGAGACGAGGATTTCAAGTGGGCGGTGAAGCAGGTGTTGGACATCGGCGGCTACGGTGTCATCTTGCCGCACGTGGACACCAAGGACGAGGCGGTCCGGTTCGTGCGGGCGATGCGCTATCCGCCGCAACAGAGTTCGTCGGCGCCGTCCGAGCCGCGTGGTGAACGAGGCTGGGGACCTGGTGGGGCGATGCGTCTCTGGGGAATGGGTGGCGCCGAGTATGCTGCGAAGGCTGACGTGTGGCCGCTCAATCCAGATGGCGAGCTGTTCGCCGTGGCCATGATCGAGTCACAGGAGGCGGTCGACAACATTCACGAGATTCTCGAGGCGCCCGTCAGCGCCATCATGGTGATCCCCGGTGACATGGCGATGGATCTGGGGCTTGGACCGAACCCCTCTGAACGCAACCATCCCGAGGTCGACGCGAACTTCGCCACCGTGCTCGAGGCGTGCCAGACGCAAACTCGGGTCATCTGCGGCGCCGGAGACGGGCGGGTCCGAACGGAACAGCGGCTGGCCGAAGGCTGGATGTTCTTCTTGCCGCTGTAACGCCCAGGGCCGCGCTACCCGCCGAATTTGGCTTTGGCCTCACGACGGCGTGCGTGCAGAATCGGTTCCGTGTAGCCATTGGGCTGTTCGCGGCCCTTGAACACCAAATCGCAGGCCGCCTGGAACGCGACACTGTCGTCGAAGTTGGGGGCCATCGGCCGATATTTTGGGTCTCCGGCGTTCTGGCCGTCTACGACTCCCGCCATTCGCGCCAGGGTCTCGCGGACCTGAGCGTCGCTGCAGACACCGTGTCGCAGCCAGTTGCAGATGTGCTGGCTGGAGATGCGGAGTGTCGCGCGGTCCTCCATCAACCCGATGTTGTTGATATCTGGCACTTTGGAACAGCCGACGCCCTGGTCGATCCAGCGGACGACGTAGCCAAGGATGCCCTGGGCGTTGTTGTCCAGTTCCTGTTGAATCTCCTCCGCGGACCAGTCTGGGTGCTCCGCCCTGGGGATGGTCAAGATGTTGTCGAGACCGGCGTGGGCGCGTGATCGCAGAGAGTCTTGTCGTGCGGTGACGTCGACCTGGTGATAGTGCGTGGCGTGGAGCGTTGCGGCGGTCGGCGACGGTACCCACGCGGTGTTGGCGCCCGCCTGCGGATGACCGATCTTGGCTTCCAGCATGTTGGCCATCAGGTCCGGCATGGCCCACATGCCCTTCCCGATCTGCGCGTGGCCGGGAAGTCCGCACTCGAGACCCACGTCGACATTCCAATCCTCGTACGTCGTCATCCAGGTGGACGACTTCATGTCGGCCTTGCGAATCATCGGACCTGATTCCATGGCGGTGTGCATCTCGTCGCCGGTGCGGTCGAGGAAGCCGGTGTTGATAAAGAACACGCGGTTCTTCGCCGCCCGAATGCACTCCTTGAGGTTCACGGTGGTGCGCCGCTCCTCGTCCATGATGCCTATTTTTAGCGTGTGACGGTCGAGTCCAAGTGCGTCTTCCACCTGTCCCAGCAGCTGATCGGTGAACGCCACCTCTTCTGGTCCGTGCATCTTCGGCTTGACGATGTAGACGGAGCCAGCGCGGCTGTTCTTGCGGATTTTCAGATCGTGCATGGCGATCATCGACGAGATCATGGCGTCGAGGATGCCTTCCGGCGCTTCATTGCCATCCCTGTCCAGGATGGCCGGATTGGTCATCAGATGGCCGACGTTGCGGATCAGCATCAAGCTCCGCCCCTGTAGGGTCACCGTCGATCCATCCGGCGCCGTATAGACACGGTCGGGATTAAGGGCGCGCTCGACCGTCTCGCCGCCTTTCTCGAAGCGGTCAGTCAGGTCCCCGCGGAGCAGACCAAGCCAATTGCGGTACGCCACGACCTTGTCTTCGGCGTCCACCGTGGAGACGGAATCCTCAAGGTCCATGATCGTGGTCATGGCTGCTTCCAGGACGACATCCTTGACCCCGGCCGCGTCGTCCCGGCCGACCGCGTGCTGGCGGTCGATCGCGATTTCGACGTGGAGACCGTTGTGGTTGAGTAGTACCGCCGACGGCGCGGCGGCGTCACCGGCGTAGCCGGCGAAGGTCTCCGCGGCGGCGAGCGCAGAGACCTGTCCGTCTCCTAGCGTCACGGTCAGGGCGCCGTCGGCGACCGCATACGATGTGGCGTCCGCGTGGCTACCGGTCGCAAGCGGCGCGGCGGAGTCGAGAAACGCGCGCGCGAACGCGATGACACGGGCGCCTCGGACTGTGTTGTAGGCCCCGCCCCGCTCCGCGCCGTCCGACTCGGAAATGGCGTCGGTTCCGTAGAGCGCGTCGTACAGACTGCCCCAGCGCGCGTTCGCCGCGTTGAGTGCATATCGAGCGTTGGTGACGGGAACGACGAGCTGGGGTCCGGCGATACTCGATATTTCGGTGTCGACGTTCCCGGTGTGTACCGTGAAGTCGTCGCCTTCAGGGACGAGGTAGCCGATTTCTTGGAGGACCGCCTTGTAGTCGGCCAGGTCTATCGCCTGGTCTCGGTTTTCCTGATACCAGTCGTCGATCTTGACCTGCAGGTCATCTCGGGTCGCCAGGAGGTCGCGGTTTCGCGGCGACAGGTCGTGGACCAGCCGATCGAAACCTGACCAGAAGGTCTCTGCGGAGACGCCGGTGCCCGGTAGCGCCTCATTATTGATGAAGTCGTACAGCTCCTTATCAACCTGGAGCCCTCCCGCTGCGATCCGGTCGGTCATGTGCATCTGCCTCTACTGAGTGTCGTCGGTCTTCGAGAGACGCTCTGGCTGTGGGCCCGAGCGCAGTCACGCGGTTCTCAGTCGTTGATTCTACCTTCTGAGCCAAAGCGACGGGGCCGAGGACTGCGCGAGGACGATGAGAGAGCGGGCCCAGCGGGGCCCGTGCACCGCGCCGTCCTGGGGTGTCCGGTGCTTATCGTGGTAGCGGTTCGGCGCGATACAGGTCGCGGGTGTTGCGTGCAACCGCGAAGATCAACGCGAGGCTCATGCCAACGATTGCGACCATGCCGCCAACATCGAACAACCGGTACGGTGTCTCCCCGATGACGACCCACGGCTTGTAGAGCAAGTAGACCGTGCCGATGGCGAGCACAATTCTGAGTTCGGTCGGACCAATCTTCATCAGCGAGATTCGGAAGATGCCGCAGGCATGGGTCGCGAGATAGGTTTCGGCCGACAACATGAGAAAGCCGATGAGCAGCCCGAGCGCGACCAACGGCGTCATGTAGCCAGACAGCGCCAGACCGCCGAGGAGGAACAGCGCCCCAATGATGTCGATGACGTGGTCCACGTAGTACCCATACATCGGTCGCTGCTGGTTGCGGACGCGAGCGACCGTGCCGTCGAGGCTGTCGCCGAACCAGTTGACGGCCAGCGCGACGACGACCAGCCACAGCGCGAGTGGCTGAGTGCTGGCGACCCGGTAGGCCGCCCCGGCGCTGACCATGGCCGCGAGCCCGAGCACCGTGAGATGGTCTGAGCCGACGGATCGCGGTAGACGTTCGGCCATCCAGATGAGTGCGCGTGCTTCGGCCGCTGCGAGTAGACTGGCGTGTTCACGCACGTGGGTTCTGGTCTGTTGGGTCATGGGGTCTCCTGTTGATGTCGATACGCTCAGCTCGGTATGCGCCATTGGGACCCCGAACGGCTCACACGGTGAGCGACCGTGCGGGCACGCAGCGCCCCTTGGGCCCCAGGAGGCCTTGGCGGTCGCTAGGGTAGAGGCCGCCGCACGCAGATATGAGAGATCACCGACGGATATGTCAGTGCGTGCCGGCATGCGCGACTGGGACGGTGCGAAACACCGGCATGTTCGATGTTGGCGCGGGTCTTGCTTCACTATGGCTTCGTTGGTCGCCTGTATGGGACGGCTTGAAGCCGACAGTGCTGGGGAGCCAGGCGGCCGACACCTTTGAGGGGCATCGCATTGCGATGTCCCTCTTTTTTCATATGGGAGGCGCGTCGCTCACTGTCTCTGGCAGGCGGGGGGGGGCGTGCCTTGCCGCCGGTAGCGCGTGAGCAAATGGTCGGGACCGTGCAGCGTATCGATCTGAACGCCGATGTGGGTGAGTCGTTCGGGCCCTACACAATAGGGCACGATACGGCCGTCTTGCGTGCTGTGACTTCAGCGAACGTGGCATGCGGCTTCCACGGTGGAGATCCGTCGGTGATGCGCCGCACGGTGCGTCTGGCCGTTGCACAGCGGGTTGCGCTTGGCGCCCACCCGGGTTTTCCGGACCTCCAGGGGTTCGGGCGCCGTGAAATCAGGCTGTCGGCTCAGGCGGTCGAAGACCTCGTGGCGTATCAGATTGGTGCGCTGGCCGGGATCGCGGCCAGCGAGAACGCACGGCTGCACCACGTCAAGCCGCACGGAGCGCTCTACAACATGGTGGCGCGCGAACGGGAGCTCGCAGACGCGGTCGCTCGTGCGGTCGCCGGGGTCGACGCTACCTTGGTGCTGTATGGGTTGTCGGGCTCCTGTCTCCTGGAGGCCGGCGAGGCGGCAGGGTTGCGCGTGGCCGCCGAAGTATTCGCGGACCGGGCCTATAACCCGGACGGTTCACTCGTGCCTCGTGGGCAGCCTGGCGCCGTCATTGATGACCCGACAGCCGTGGTGGAGCGAGCCGTGAGACTCGTGCAAGACGGTTCGGTGGCGGCGCGAGGGGGTGAGACTCTGGTCCTGCGACGAGACACTATTTGTTTGCACAGCGACACGCCGGGCGCCGGCGACCTCGCCGCGCAACTACGGACCGGGCTTGGGGCCGCCGGTATCCGGGTGCTCCCGTTCGTGACCAGCGGCTCGTCGCCGGGTCGCTAGTGGACGGTGTAGGGCTCGGTGAGCGCGAATTCGGCGATTTCGGCGTCGAATCCGTCGCCGTCGCGTCTGACCATCTGATAGGTTCCGCGCATGGACCCGAACGGCGTCGTCAGCGGGCAGCCGGAGGAGTACTCAAAAGACTGTCCCGGCGCGAGTGTGGGTTTGTGCCCCACGACCCCCGGTCCCTTGACCTCTTCTACGTCGTTGGACCCATTCGTGATGATCCAGTGGCGGCTCACGAGTTGGACGGTGTCGGGGCTCTCGTTCGAGATGCGGACGGTGTAGCTGAAAAGCCACCGCTGCTGCTGGGGGTCCGCATGGGTGAACTGCGAGGTGACCACGACGCGGATTCCATCGGTGACCGCTTCGGACGTGTGGACGCTGTTGTCCTGCATGACATGTGTGGGCAACGGTACGGCGGGCCCGTTGCATTTGCTCCCTCCGACTATAGTAACGGAGATTCCGTGGCCCCGTGAGCGCGGTGCCCCGGTGGTTGCTCATGATCCCAATTGACACACTGCTCGGCGGTTATCAGACCGGCTATTTTCCGATGGCGGTCGACGAGGGCGTGCGGTGGTTCTCGCCTGGACGCCGCGGGGTGATTCCACTGGACACGTTCCGTGTGCATCGACGACTGGCGCGTCTCATTCGCCAGGGGCAGTTTCGTTCCACCATGAACCACGCGTTTCGCGAGGTCATCACGGCGTGCGCATCGAGAGTCGACGATCCAGGGAACTGGATTGACCGGGAGATTATCGACAGCTACTGCGCGCTGCATCGTGTGGGTCACGCCCACTCTGTAGAGGTCTGGGACGGCGACAGCCTCGTCGGTGGTTTGTATGGGGTGAGTCTCGGGGGCGCGTTCTTCGGGGAGTCGATGTTTCATCGCGTCCCGGATACGTCGAAGATTGCCTTGGTGTGTCTCGTCGAGCGGCTCCGTGCGCGGGGGTTCGGGTTGCTCGATATCCAGTGGGTCACTCCCCACCTGCGGCAGTTTGGGGCAGTGGAGATTCGACGGCGCCAATACCTGGCGGCACTCGGCGAGAGCCTGCAACTCGATTGCGTGTTCGCCGAGTCTGGGGCGACGGATGGGGCGACGGATGGGGCGATCAGCGGGACAGATACGCTGGGCGCGTCGGACTCTGCGCCAGGTTCCAACTCAGTGCATGCACCATCTGAACGACTCGCGCCATCTTCCCGTAGTTGACGGTGTCCGGCCGGTCTCGTTCGGTGTGGTAGTCCGGATGGAGTCCTGTGTGGATGAAGAGCGCCGGAACACCTTCATGTAGAAACGGCCACTGGTCGCTGCGACGGAGCAGGTTTGACGCGTTGTTGTCATAGCGAAACCTGAGCGTGAGTCCGGTGACACGATTGGCTCGTTCGGCCGCGCGCTTGAGATCCGGCGAGCGGCTGTATCCCAGGACATTGACGGCATTGCGGTTCGACGCCGCTGTCTGGGCGGTGAGCCCATAGAACCGCGCGCCCCCTCCGTCGGGGATCTCTTCATCGCGGCCGATCATGTCCATATTCAAGACGGCGACTGTCTGCCCGAGAGGGTGGATGGGATTCGCGGTGTACGACCAGGCGCCGAGCAATCCCTGTTCTTCGGAGTTCCAGGCTGCCAGCAGGACGGACCGTCGTGGCCGCAGGCCGTCGAGGCCGGCGAGACGGTATGCCTCTGCGATCTCGATCAGTCCCGCGACGCCGGAGGCGTTGTCATCGGCGCCGTTGAACACACGCGTGCCGTCCGCGCCCTCGTGGTCATAGTGCGCGGTGATCAAGATCCACTCGTCGCGCAGCACTGGGTCCTCGCCCTCAATCAATCCGACGACGTTGCGGTTCGGGTGGAAACGCCGGTGCACCGACGTCGTGAGTTCGACGTGCTGTTCGGGGAGAGGCACCGCTGCGATGCCGCCCACGCGCTCGGCGCCCGCCCCGGCCAACTCCCGCATCGTGAGACCCGCGTTCTCGACCATCCGTGCCGCGAGGTCTCCCGAGATCTGGACCACCGGAATCGCGACGTCTCTGACCCAGCCGGCTACCTGATAGCGGGGCCGACGTGGTGGTCGTTCCGGCCAGACGCTCCGTCTCGGGCGGGTCGTCCCACGAGGACCTTCATGGTTGTGCATGTCCGGAGCAATCAGCACGGCGGTGGCCCCAGCGGTTTGGGCGGCCAGGACCTTGCGAACCACTCGCGCGTGTTCTGATGCGATGGCGCCGTCGAATGGGCTGCCGGCGTCGAACTCGCCCGGCTCATGGTTGAGTATGAGCGCGACCTTGCCATCCAGGGCGAATGACGATCGGTAATCGTTGTGGTCGAGTGCGTCCGCGCGGATACCGAAACCGGCGAACACGACGTCGCCGGACGCTGTTCCGGTGCCGCTCGTCGGGTCCGGGTAGTAGGTGGTACCAAATGTCAGGTCAACTGCCGGCACGCCGCTCACCTCGATGCGGTTGCTCTCGCCGAGGGTGGCCGTCATGAGGTCGAACGGCTGAAAGTATGATCCGTTCACGCCCACGGCGGTGAGCCCGGACCGACCGAACCGTGACGCGATGAACTCCGCGGCTTGGCGGTTCCCTGGGGTTCCCGTGCGGCGCCCCTGCATCGTGTCGCCGGCCAGGAAGCTGACATCCGCCTGCAGATCGTCAGGTTGGATGCTGTCGCCGCCCGGGGCGGGAGCCTCGCTTCGGCCCTGCGCCGCGGCCACCGCGACGATGGCCACCGTGGCCGACCCAACAAACCCGAGTATCCACCTCGTCCGCATGTCGGCCATTCTATAGCGACGGCCGTGCGGTAGGATGGGGCCACCGAAGGTGAGGCCAGGAATGAGCATGTCAACCGCACAACATCACACACGCCGATGGCTCGTGGTCGCGGTAGCGGTGGCGGGAGCCGGTTGCGGACCTGCGGCGACGACCACCACCGCGCCCCGCTTCGAGGTCATGGAGCGTTCGATCACGGAACTCGCCACCGCGCTCGACGCCGGTGATGTGACCTCGCGACAGCTGGTGAATGGCTACCTGGCCCGCATCACGGCCTACGACCAGCAAGGCCCTCGCTTGAACGCGATGGTGCGGATGGCCGATGACGCCTTGGCGGTGGCTGACGCGCGCGATGTCGAGCGTGCGCAGGGACTGACGCGCGGGCCTCTCCATGGCGTGCCGGTGGTGGTCAAGGACAACTACGACACGGCCGACATGCCGACCACTGCGGGGGCCATCGGTTTGGCGACGTCGATTCCGCCGGACGATGCGTTCCAGGTCAAGCAGCTGCGGGACGCGGGCGCCATCATTCTCGGGAAGACGAACATGCACGAGCTCGCGCGCGGCATTACGACCGTGAGCTCTATCGCTGGCCAGACCCGCAATCCGTACGATCCGATGCGCAACCCCGGTGGGTCGAGTGGGGGGACCGGCGCGGCCGTCGCCGCCAGCTACGCCGCCGTAGGCATGGGCAGCGACACCTGCGGGTCCATCCGTATCCCGTCGGCGCACCACGCGTTGGTGGGTCTGCGTGGCACGCGTGGGCTGGCGAGCGGGGATGGAATCATTCCACTCTCCAGCACGCAGGATATTGGGGGACCGCTGGCGCGTTCGGTGGAAGACCTGGCCATTACGTTGGATGCGACAGTGGGCCCTGATCCGGCCGACGGGACGACCGAGCGCGGACGCGGGCGGATCCCCGCGACGTTCACCGACGCCCTTGACGCTGGGATGCTGCGCGGCGCACGCGTTGCCGTGCTTGACGAGTTGCTCGGCGCCACCGGTGCCGAACGGCCGGTGCGGGCCGTCATCGAGGCGGCGGCCGAGGAGATGGCAGCCGCTGGGGCCGTGTTGGTCGAGATTGGCGAGACCGACTTCGGTGCCCTGTTGGAGGACGCGTCGGTCATCGGTCTCGAGTTCAAGTTCGATTTTGACCGGTATCTCGAGGCCACCCCGGGAGCGCCGGTACGCTCGTTGGCAGAGCTGGTGGAGCGGGGCCTCTATCACCAGGTGCTCGCATCGGGTGCCCTGCAGGCGTCGTTGGATGTCGAGACGCTCGACACCGACGAGTATCGAGCGCGATTGGCAAAGCGCGACGCGGTGCGGCTGGCGGTCGAGGCTGTGCTCGACGAGCACGATGTGACCGCGCTCCTCTATCCCACGATACGGGAGACGGCGCGGCCCATCGGTCAGGGGCAACCGGGGAGCAACTGCGCCCTGAGCGCCGTGTCGGGTTTGCCCGCGATTACCGTGCCGGCCGGGTATGCCTCGGACGGGATGCCTGTGGGGCTGGAGATGATCGGGCGCGAGTTCTCAGAAGCGGATCTTATCGGATTGGCCTACGCCTTCGAGCAGGCGACCGCCCATCGGCGAGCGCCCGACAGCACCCCCAGTTTGACGACTCCGCCGCCGCCAGAGCGTGTCGAGGTCGAGAGCAGCGGCGGTCGTGCCGGCCTGCGGGCACGGTTTGAACTCGACCGCACGACGCGGAGCCTGCGCTACACGGTCGCGGTGCACGGCGTCATGGATGACGACGTGTGGTTTTCGCATCTGCACCGGGCGACTGACGGCGCTCCGGGGCCCGTCACGCATCTGCTCGGCGGGCGCAGACAGGCGCGCATGTCCGGGGTCGTCGACTTGTCCGCTTCAGAGCTGCGCAGTCTCAGGGATGGCGATCTGTATGTGGATGTACATACGCGCACGGAGATGGACGGGGTGCGCGCGGCCATTGCCTGGCCCGAGCTGGGTCCAGACGGCATGTAACACGCGCGTTGGCCGTTGCGCAGGGGGCCCCACCCGCTAGTCCCCGATACCCGTATGACGTTGCATCAGTGGTCAGCGGGACATCGCGCCTGAATACGTTGTTCCACGGTCAGAAATCGCCAACGCTCCCGTCTTGCGCCTGTCACACGCGCGCCGCCCTATCGACGGAGCCAACGTATGACGGGTGCCGGGGACTAGTCGAGCGTCAGCCCAGCTCCCGGGCCGACCGGTAGCCCAAGCGCCATCCAGATCATCAACAGGACCGACCAGCAGACGAAGAACGCCACCGTGTACGGCAACATCGTGGCGACGACGGTCCCGATCCCGGATTTCCTGTCATAGCGCTCGAAGAACGCCACAATCAAGGCGAAGTAAGACATCATCGGCGCGATGACGTTGGTGGTGCTGTCGCCTATCCGGTAGGCGGTCTGCGTCAGCTCCGGTGTGTACCCGAGCAGCATGAACATTGGGATGAAGACGGGCGCCATCACCGCCCATTTGGCGGACGCGCTTCCCATGAAGAGGTTGATGACCGCGGAGAGCAGGACGAACGTGAGCATCAGCGGGATACCACCGAGACCGGAGCTGCGTAACGTCTCGGCCCCCTTGACCGCCATGATGAGACCCAGGTTGGTCCAGTTGAAATAGGCCACGAACTGCGCGGCGAAGAAGACCAGTACGAGGTAGGTGCCCAACGTGCTGATGGTCTTGCCCATACCGTTCATGACATCGGCGTCGTTCCGAAATGCCCCGGTGGCCACGCCGTAGGCCACCCCGACCACGGTTCCGCCCAGAAAAATGAACGCGACGATGCCGGAGAGAAACGGCGATCGCAGTAGGCCGCCCGTCTCCGGATTGCGCAAGAATCCATCGACCGGCACCGTGCCCCAGAGTAGGAAGGCGACGAACACACCGGCCGCTGCGAGCGCGAACCCAAGCCCCCGGCGTTCGGTTGGCGACAGCGCGCGCAGCTCTCCGTCAGTTGTCTCCTCGGTCGCGCCCTCGCCTGTGTAGGCGCCAAGTCTGGGGATCACGATGCGCTCGGTCACCCAGGTGCCGGCGCCGGCGATGAGGAACGTCGACGCCACCATGAAGTAGTAGTTGGCAGCGGGGTTCACGCTGTACCCGGCGTCGACGATGCGTGCCGCCTCTTCCGACAGTCCGGCCAGGAGCGGGTCAACCGTGCCCAAGAGCAGGTTGGCGCTGTAGCCACCGGACACGCCCGCAAAGGCCGCTGCCAGCCCGGCAATGGGATGGCGCCCGGCACCGAGAAAGATGATGCCACCCAGCGGAACCAGCAGGACGTATCCGACTTCGCTGGCGGTGTTGGACAGGACGCCCGCCAGCACGATGACGAAGGTCAGCAGGTGCTTGGGCGCCGAGAGAACGAGTAGCCGCAGGGCGGCGGATATCAGGCCGCTACTCTCCAGTACGCCGATCCCGAGCATCGACACCAGCACGGTGCCAAGCGGCGCGAAGTTGGTGAAGTTGGTCACCATCTCCGTGAGAATCCGGTGAAGGCCGGCGACGGTGGCTAGGCTCACCGGTTGGATCAGCTCTCCGGTCCCGGGGTGCACCACCTCGATTCCGCTCCGGGCCGCGATCGCAGAAATCAGGACGATGACGCCGGCCAGGATCGCGAAGAGCGTGCCCGGATGGGGGAGCGCGTTCCCTCCTCGTTCGACGGTCGCCAGAAAGACCGTCAGAGCCCGGCTCGGAGACGCACGGCGGCGAGTCATGGCCCGCACTCGGTGCGCGTGGACCGGCGGAGGGGTGCTCGCGGCATGCTATTCTGCCAACGTGGCGGGAACGGTCTCATGACGGTCTAGATCCTGCCACGTCTTCCGCTGTTACACCATGCATGACGAACAGGCCGAGCGAGGGTCACTGGCGAGCCAACGGGCCACCGCGGCCGCGGTCGGGGTAGATGCGGCCAGGCGGCACATCCTGCTCTGTTGCGATCAATCAAAACCAAAGTGCTGCGACCAAGAGCGCGGACAGGCCGCCTGGGACTATCTCAAGCGACGTCTCCGCGAACTGGGGTTGTCCGAGCAGGGCGGAGTGCTTCGCACGAAGGCCAACTGCCTGCGAGTGTGCGAGGGCGGTCCAATCGCCGTTGTGTATCCTGAAGGCGCCTGGTACGGGGCGTGTGATCCGCCGGTCCTCGAGCGGATTATCCAGGAGCACCTGGTCGGCGGACGGGTCGTTGAGTCTTGTTGTATTCAGAAGCAGCCGTTGCTCGTTCAATCAGATTCCGCGGACTGATAGTCGATAACAGATCCGTGGGCTTGGTGTCGTTCCTGACACAGGTGTCGACGCTGATGCCTCCATGTGACAACCCACTGGTCTAGTCGCCGCCAGTAGAGACACAGATACGTTTTATTAAAGAATTTGTTTGCAATGACTTGCCGGTGTTTAGAGTGCGGTCGTAAAAAGTTGGCCCGATCATTGCTTTCTAGAGAAGTAGCGTCGAGCCAGATGGGCTGCGACACAGGTGAGAGCCTGCTCGGAACCATCTGGGAAGACGTTGAAGGGTTTTTGCTCCCGGCCGTGGGCACCCGGTTGCCAATCGGATGCACCGTCGGCTATATCCCGCTTAACGACCCACCACAGCCCGGCTGTGGCCGACATTGTCGGCGACGCCGGGCCCTTCCTTTGTACGGCACGCGTTCCCGGTGCTCGTTCGACGTTGACAACGATCAGCCGCGCTCGCTACTGTGGCGCGTCCGGCTTTCCTGGAGTGAGTACGCCTATGCACGTGAGTGGAGTCTTCGCGCCGATCCCTACCCCGTTCACCGCAGTCGGGGCACTCGACCTCGATGCCTGGCGCGCCAACCTGGACCAGTGGGTGGACACGGGCTTACAAGGGCTCGTGGCGCTGGGGTCCAACGGTGAAGCGCCCCTGGTCGACGATGACGAATCGGAACAGCTCGTTGCCACCGCGCGGGAGCGCATTCCCTCGGGCTGCCTGCTGATTGCCGGGACTGGACGCCAGTCCACCAAGTGCGCCATTGATGCCTCGCGTCGTGCGGCCGATGTTGGCGCCGACGCGGTGCTGGTGCGCACGCCGTCCTATTTCAAAGGACAGCTGACGACGGCGTCGTTCATACGGCACTACTCGGACGTCGCGGACGCCTGTCCCGTGCCGGTGCTGCTATACAACTTCACGGGACTGACCGGAGTGACCCTCCCGATAGAGGCGGTGTCCACCCTGTCGAGACACGAGAACATTGTCGGTATCAAGGAGTCTGGTCCGGACCTGAGCTACGTTGGCGACCTGACGGGATTGGCGCACGACGAGTTCAGCGTGCTGGTTGGTTCGGGCCCCACGTTCTTCAGTAGTCTCATGCTGGGCGCCGACGGTGGAATCATGGCCTTGGCGTGCGTGGCCCCGGCCGCGTGTCTTCGTATCTACGCATTGGTGCGAGACGGCCGACTCGACGATGCCAGGGCGTTGCAACGCCAGGTGGTGCCGCTGGCCAAGCTTGTCACCTCGATTCATGGCATTCCCGGGCTGAAAGCGGCGCTAACCCACCTGGGTTACGTCGGGGGCGCGGCACGGTCCCCCCTGGAACCGATCGCGGACGATGCCGTCGAGCAGATCTCGCGCGCCCTGGATGCGCTGGCCGAGGTCACGTCCGGCGCGCCTGTTCGCGACTGAGTAGACAGTCAACCATGCGTATCCGAGATCTGTTGCTGAGTGTTCTGTGTTGCGGGCTGGGCCTCACCGCGTGTGCCCGGAATCCCGTGACCGGCGAGCGCGAGTTCGTGATGATGACCGAGGCGCAGGAGATTGCGCTGGGACGCGAGTCCGACGCGCAAGTGCGCAGCCAGATGGGGCTGTATGACGACGACGCCCTCCAACAGTATGTCGAGGAGATCGGGCTTCAGATGGCCGCGCGCTCGCACCGGCCTGACCTGCCGTGGAGTTTCGTCGTCGTCGATTCGCCCGCGGTCAACGCCTTTGCCATCCCTGGCGGGTATATCTACCTCACGCGGGGCATCATGGCGTTTCTCGGTGACGAGGCGGACCTGGCGGGGGTGCTGGGCCACGAAATAGGGCACGTCACGTCACGGCACGGCACAGTGTCCAGGCCTATACCCGGGCCAGTGGTGCGCAACTCGGTCTGGCCGTTGGCAGTATCTTTTCACCGGCGGCTCGCACTGTCGGGGGGCTCGCCGAGTCCGGGCTAGGCGTGTTGTTTCTTCGATACGGCCGTGACGCCGAACTGCAAGCCGACCGACTTGGGGCACAGTACGCCGGCGAGACCGGATGGGACCCGACGGGAGTATGAGACATGCTGTCGACCTTGTCACGGCTCAGTGAGGGGGGAGATAGTCGAGGCGTGCCCGGTTGGCTCGCGACGCATCCAGCCGCGTCGGACCGGGTCGAGCGGGTTGGGCCGGTGATCGATGAACTCGATGCCCGGTTGGACTTCAACGACCTTCGCGTCAACCGTGCGGCCTATCTCGACCGGCTCGACGGGTTGATGTACGGCGACAATCCTGATCAGGGGATCGTGCGTGGCCGCGACTTCCTGCATCCGGTGCTACGTTTCGCGTTGCAGTTCCCGGACGGCTGGGAGGTCATCAATACGCCGACCCAGATGGTGGCCCGGCAGCCCGGAGAAGAGGTCTACATGGTGCTGCAACTGGTGACCGACCCGGCCACCCGCGATTTGGAACAACTGGCGGGCGACAACATGCGGGAAAGCGGGTTCCGCCTCGATTCTGGAGGGGACACCCGGGTCGGCGACCTCGAGGCGTTCATCGGGACCTTCACGGGAGAGAGCACTGATGCGGGTGAACCGCGAGCGCGGGTCGCCTATATCGACTACGACGGGACGGTCTACATCCTTGGCGGTCTGACCGATGGTGCGTCCTACGACCGGGTGGAGTCGGACTTCAACACGGCCATCCGGAGTTTCAGGCCGTTGAGCGCGGGCGAAGCTGAAGACATTCGGCCCAACCGGCTCCGCTTCTATACCGTGCGCAGTGGAGATACCTGGCAGTCGATCGCGCAAGATGCCGGTCAGAGCATCATTCCCTCGAATACGCTGGCCGTCATGAACGGCGTCTCTGTGAACGAGCAGCCCCGTCGCGGAGACCGCATCAAGATCGCCGTCGCAAGGAACTAATATCAGGCCGTCAGGGGGCTGCGTCCACGATTCGCCGCGCGCCCAGGGAACTCTCCGTCACGGCGTCGTATTCACGATCCGCCGCGCGCCCAAGAATCTCTTCGCCCAGTAGGTCGAGCCCAGTCGCTCGACCCGTACCTGCCCGCGTTCAGACGGTGCGTGGACGAACTCGTCACGACTGATAGCCAACGCGACGTGCGACGCCCCCGGCGCGACGGTCGTGAAGAAAAGCAGGTCGCCAGCGACGATCTGGTCGGGGTCGACCCGGCGACCGGTTCGGTATTGATCCTTGGCGACCCGCGGCAGTGTCACGCCGTGTTGCTGGAAGACGTACCACGTGAAGCCGCTGCAGTCGAAGCCGCGGGGTGAGGCGCCGGCGTAGACGAACGGTGTGCCCCGTAGGTCGAGCGCCGTGGCGGTGATGGCGTAGGCGTCCGCATCCGCGTGCCGTCTCGCGTCGGGCACCGCTCGGACCGCGGTGGTGTTGCGTCCAGGTCTCGGGAAGGGCTGAGGCACCGCACCGCCCCGGGTGGCACAGGCGCCGCCGAGCAGGGCCAGTGCCACGACCAACAACGTTCGAGTCATCCAGTTACTAGTATCGGCGCCTCGCCGGCCACGCAACAGTCGAGGTGCGAGAACACGTTAAAGTAGGGTGCCATGTCCAAAACCTCGCTGACGCGTCCGCGTCTCGCTGCGGTGCGTCCGCTGGCGGCCATTAGTGGTGGCCGCGTGACCGTGCGAGGCGCGGGGATTGGTGGCGACTCCGGGCGTCTCCCTGAGGTGAGATTCGGAGAGGTGCCGGCGCGCGTGGTGTACGCCGACCACGACACCGTCGCGTGCTGCGTGCCCGCTGGCCTTGGCGGCGGCGCGACTGAAATCAGGCTCTCCACGGCTCCTGGTGAGACCGCGTTCCTTGATGTCGGCACGCCTGTCGCCACCGGGTTGCATCAGGTCGACAGTCCGGTGTTCGGCGACGACGGGGTTTTGTATCTGACACACAGTGGGGCGCGTGGCTCTCAGTCGCCCGTGTCGATCTTCCGAGTTGGGGCGGATGGGTTCTGCGAGTCGTTCGTCACTGGCTTGACGAACCCGACATCGCTGGCGTTTCAGCCAGGTGGCCGCCTGCTGGTGTCCAGCCGGTTTGACGGCACGGTGTCAGCGGTCGACTCCACCGGTCACGTCGAGGAGGTGGCGACCGATCTGGGCGTGGCCTGCGGACTGGCCCTCGACGCGGAGGGGACGCTGCACGTTGGCGACCGCTCGGGGACGCTCTTTCGCGTCACGGCGACGGGAGAGGTGTCGCGGTTCGCGACGCTGCCTCCGAGTGTGGCCGCGTTCCATCTCGCGATGGCGCCGACCGGCGCCCTCTTCGTGACGGGCCCAACTCTCGGCACCCGTGACGCGGTCTATCGGATCGACCCCGACGGTACCGTCTCTACCGTGACTCGACACTTCGGTCGTCCGCAGGGGCTCGCATTCGATCCGCATGGGACGCTGCATGTGGTCGAGGCCCTGGCCGGTGCCGCCGGCTTGTATCGCGTGCCGAGCGCGTTGGATCCGGGCGACGGTGAGGAACTCCGCGGGGCCGATGTCGTCGACTTGGTGGTCGCCGCGCCATCGTTGGTGGGGGTAGCGTTTGATGGCGACGGCTCCGCTGTCGTCGTGTCAGAGAGTGTCGCGTATCGCTTCGACCGTCTCCCGTCTGCGTCGGGGTTCACCCCGCGCACTGCGTGATAACATCGGGCGTTTGGACTAACGCTCGGGGACCACGCAGTACGGCGTGCCCCCTAGCCGCCGGTGGCCCCGCTCAGGGAGTCACCCGCTTGCCCCTGGTGTCATGGCTCACGATCGCATCGAAGTGCGCGGCGCACGCGTGCACAATCTCAAGAGCGTCGACGTTAGCCTGCCTCGCGATCGTCTGATCGTCGTGACCGGGTTGTCAGGGTCAGGCAAGTCCTCGCTCGCCTTCGACACGATCTACGCTGAAGGACAGCGACGGTATGTCGAGTCGCTCTCTGCGTACGCGCGGCAGTTTCTCGAACAGGTCGAGAAGCCCGATGTGGACCAAATCGACGGCTTGTCGCCGGCGATTGCGATCGAGCAGAAGACGACCGGCGCGAATCCCCGCTCGACCGTCGGCACGGTGACGGAGATCTACGACTACCTCCGACTGCTGTTTGCCAACCTGGGTGTACCGCACTGTCCCGAGTGTGACCGTCCGATTAGCTGCCAGTCGGTGGAACGCATCATCGAGATGGTGCTGCAAGGGCCGACCGACGAGCGCGTCAACGTGCTGGCGCCGATCGTGCGCGGACGAAAAGGGGAATTCAAGAAGGAGTTCTCGGCGCTACGCGCTCGCGGGTTCACAAAGGTCCGGATCGATGGCGAGGTTCGGTCTCTCGACGAGGAGTTCACGCTCGAGCGTCGGCGGAACCACAACGTCGAGGTGATGGTCGACCGGTTGGTCATTCGGCCTGGGGTCGAACGGCGGTTGCGTACCGGCCTCGAACTGGCCTTCGAACTGGCCGACGATGTGGTGATTCTCAACACCCTGGCAGGAGGCGACCGCCTGTTCTCGCAGACCCTCGCGTGCGCGAATTGCGGCATTAGCATGCCGGAGTTGACGTCGAGGGTGTTCTCGTTCAATTCGCCGCAGGGGGCGTGTCCCGCATGCCAGGGGCTGGGCTCGGTCGATGACTTCGATCCGGCCCGCATCGTGCCGGACGGATCGAAAACCCTGAAAGAGGGTGCGATTTCCCCGTGGGCAGCGGGGGACAACGCGCTTGTACGTGAGGCCCTGACTGGGCTGAAGCGGCACTTCGCTATCGACTTGGAGGTTCCGTTCGACCGCTTGCCGAAGAAGCAGCGGCAACTGTTGCTGCACGGTCCGACCACAGCCCAGCGTCAGTCAGACGTCCGGGCCAGCACCACGCGCAGTACGCGCGCTGCCGCTCCGTTCGGCCGCGACTTCGAAGGCATCTTGCCAAACCTGCGGCGTCGCTTCGAGACCGGGACGTGGGCTCAGCAGGAACTGCTCGAGCCATTGCGGTCGCTGCAAACCTGCGCCGTGTGTCACGGGCAGCGCCTACGTGCTGAGAGTCGGGCGGTTCGGGTCAAGGGGCGCACCATCGCCGATTTCGTGCAACTGCCCATCGCGGAGGCGGTCGGCGTGTTCGCCGGCCTTGACTTGTCGGAACGGGAAACGCTGGTGGCCGGCCGCGTGGTACGGGAGATCCGTGAGCGGCTCGGATTTCTGAACGGCGTGGGTGTCGGGTATCTCACGCTCGCGCGGGGTGCCGCGACGCTGTCTGGCGGCGAGGGCCAGCGCATCAGGCTGGCGACACAGATCGGGGCCAGCCTCACCGGCGTCTTATACGTCCTGGATGAGCCCTCGATCGGCTTGCACCAGCGGGACAATCAACTGTTGCTCGAAACCCTGGCCCGGCTGCGGGATCTGGGCAACACCGTCATCGTCGTCGAGCACGATGAGGAAACGATTCGGGCGTCGGACTATCTGGTGGACCTTGGACCCGGCGCTGGGGAGCACGGCGGCGAGGTGATCTTCCAGGGGACGCCGGTCGAACTGCTGGCCAGTGGGCACGCTTCGCTGACCGGCCAGTATCTGCGCGGCGAGCGCACCATTCCGACCCCGGTGGAACGCCGGTCGCCGGACCGCGGTGAACTCGTCATCAAGGGCGCCCGGGCCAACAATCTCACCGACATCGACGTGGCCGTGCCCCTCGGGCTCCTGACGGCCATCACGGGCGTCAGCGGGTCGGGGAAGTCGACGCTGGTGAATGACATCCTCTACCGTGCGTTGGCCCGTGACTTCTATCGCGCCGCGACGGTTCCAGGGGCGCACAGCGGGATCGATGGCGTCGATCTGGTCGACAAAGTGATTCAGATCGACCAGTCGGCGATCGGGCGAACCCCCCGGTCGAATCCGGCGACCTACACCGGGCTGTTCACGTTTATTCGTGAGCTCTTCGCGATGCTGCCCGATGCCAAAGCGCGGGGGTTCAAACCGGGGCGTTTCTCGTTCAACGTCAAGGGGGGGCGCTGCGAGGCATGCCAGGGCGACGGGGTCATCGCCATCGAGATGCACTTCCTGCCGGATGTGTACGTGACGTGCGAGCAGTGCAAAGGCCGCCGCTACAATCGAGAAACGCTTGAGATTCGGTACCGCGGAGCCTCGATTGCCGATGTGCTCGAATTGACCGTCGACCAGACGGTGCCGTTGCTCGAGAACTTCCCACGAATTTCCAGCAAACTGAGAACCTTGCAAGAAGTGGGGCTGGGGTACGTCACGCTCGGTCAGTCGGCAACGACGCTGTCGGGTGGCGAGGCACAGCGGGTGAAGTTGTCGAAGGAACTCTCAAAGCGGAGTACCGGTCGCACCGTCTATATTCTGGACGAGCCAACCACCGGTCTTCATTTCGAGGACACGCGGAAGTTGCTCGACGTGTTGCAGCAACTGGTGGACCAGGGCAATACCGTTGTCGTTATCGAGCACCACCTCGATGTCATCAAGAACGCGGACCACGTCATTGATCTGGGGCCAGAGGGCGGACGAGGTGGAGGACAGGTCGTGGCCTTTGGCACCCCTGAAGCGATCGCTGCCTCTCCCGAGTCAGTCACCGGCCAGTATCTGTCCGCCGTCCTGTCTCGAAAGGAAAAGTCCGCTAAGTAGCTGACACCACGACCGTTCTGTGGTACAAAAGCCACACCTGTCGCGGTCTGGGGTGTGTCTAGTTAGCCACACTCCATACGATGTTGTGATCTGCCAATTGGCATGAACTGGATAACTTATTGACAGACAGTTATTTACGGCAATCGTCAGGATGTCGCACAACCGGTATCGCTCTTGCTTTAGTAATTCGTCGGTCGTCCGCTTGTGGGGGGTATACCGCTCTGTGACTGACGTGCAACAGACCATTCGGCGTTCCGTTTCCTGCTCTGGCATCGGTCTGCATTCCGGTCAGAAGGTGACCATGTCTCTCAAGCCGGCGCGAGCCGGGCGTGGAATCCGCTTTCGGCGGGCAGACCTGGGAGGCATTGAGATTCCCGCGACAGTCGACAACGTCGACCGGTTGCACTACGCGACCGCGTTGTCGCGTGACACGGGGACCGTGGAGACGGTGGAGCACCTGTTGGCGGCGCTCGTCAGCCTCGGTGTCGACAATGTCATCGTGGAGCTGAATCAGCCCGAAGTGCCGATCATGGATGGCAGCGCGGCGTCATTTGTCTATCTGGTGCACGAGGCCGGGTTGAAGCGACTCACGCGTCCGCGGCGCTATCTGAAGGTCTTGCGCCCCGTCTCGCTGACACAAGGTGAGAAGAGCATCGCGTTGTATCCATCCGAGTACTTCAAGGTCACCTACAGCATCAGTTTCGACCACCCACTGCTACGACACATGACCCACACCCTGCGGGTCACGCAGGAGTCGTTTGTGGACGAGATCGCACCGGCCCGCACGTTCGGGTTCCTCAAGGAAGTCGAGATGTTACGTAAGAAGGGGCTCGCGCTGGGTGGGTCGCTCGACAATGCGGTCGTCTTGGGCGAGACCGGCATCTTGAACAACTCGCTCCGGTTCGACGACGAGTTCGTTCGCCACAAGATCCTGGACGCCATCGGCGACCTGGCGCTGTTGGGTTCCCCGGTGATCGGGCATCTGGTCGCGCATCGCGGCGGCCATGAACTGCATGCCGCGTTCGCAGAGAAGTTCCTGCAGGAGACGGATGCTTGGCAGCTTGTCGAGTCACCCTCGGTCGCCGAGGCTGACCCGGTGGGCGACGCCTCGGCCGTCAAGGCAGCGACGCCCGTCACCAACTAGTTTGTAGTCGTCCTACCACACGACGAGCGTGGCGGTCGTGGTCGGCGAGCCGCACGCCTCGAACCAGTCGATCCCTTCTGACACCAGATCAAGCGTGAGTTGATACCGGCCCGGTGTGTCCGGCATCGGTATCTCGATGGGGATGTCGTGTGTCTGGCCCGGCTCGAGGGTGGATGGCAACCATGCCCGCGCGTGGTCGCGGTTGGTCATTGAGCCGTCTGGCCCGCGAAGCTGCGCCCCGAGGCGCACCAACCGGCGTCCGTAGGACGCCTGCGCTGGAAACGGACGGGTCGACAGGTTCTGCACCCGCGGGCGCAACTGCACCCGGCTGCCGCGACGACCGAGGAGTGGGAGTCCTGGCACGAGCCGGTGGAAATCGATGCGAGCGCGTGGAGTGGCACCGGGGATGGCGTTGCCCAGATTGTTGTCGTCCCAGATCTCGCGCCTGATTGCGGTGTGTTCCGAAGTCCCTGGGGCGAATCGGCGGGAATATGCCGATTCGGGGTGGTCTGTAATCTCCCAGGTGAGACGGTCGACGCCGATCTCCTCCGCCAGGGCTCGTGCCTGGTCCATTTCCTCGGCGCTGTCGTTCCACCGAAAGAGGATGTATCGCCAGTTGAGAAAGGGCACATCGCGGTCCGCGCGTCGCTTCTCATCTGCCATGGCTCGCAAATTGCGCAGGGCGACGTCGAAATCTCCCCGCTGTCGATACCGCGCGTAGCTTTCGGGGAACGCCCCGTCCACCGAGAACGTCACCTCATCGATTCCCGAATGCACGAGCGCTCGGGCTCGCGCCTCCGTCAATGCGAGGCCGTTTGTGCTGGTGTACAGGTAGATCTGGGGGAACCGCTCCTTGATGTATCGGCACATCTCGACGGCGCGTTTGTGAAGGAATGCCTCCCCATAGTTAAAGAAATCGATTCGCGCCAACGCGGGCCCAGCTTCGTCGACGACCTTCGTAAAGAGATCGAAGTCGAGCATGCCGGCCTCCCGTGTGCGCGTGATGCCCGTCTCAGGGGCACAGCAGGCGTCGAGACAGGAGATGTTGCATGCGGCGGTGCACTCGATATACAGGCGCGAGGGGAGCGCGCCGGCGTCGATTGCGCGAGGAGCCGCTACCGCATTGGCGTCCAGCGGCAGCTTCAGGGGGCAGTCGCCACAGAATGTCGAGCCTCCCTCGTTCAGATCGGCCCGTAAGGTGCGCACGGTGTCGCCAGTCCAGACGTCGCCGACCGTGTGGGTGCGCACGTCGCCGAGGACGCGTTGCACGTAGGGGTCAGCGCAGCCGCACACCACGCGCCCGTCGCAGGTGAGTACCAACGTGCTCCACGGCCACGAACAACTGAACCGGGTGGCCTGGTGGTTCAGCGACATAAGATCCTGGTCGTGCTCACGCGTCCTGTGTGAGCTTACGCATATAGGCGCCCAGTCGCTCGTTCTCGTAGGTCACGGTGTTGAGAAAAAGACTCTCCACCAGGTAGGTGCGTCGTTCGTCTTCGGACATTTGGTCCAGGAGGTGGTTTACCTCGCGGATTGTGTCCTCGAACGTCCGGTCGAGTGCGTATCGGGCGTTCAGTTCCTTGTAGAGCGCCTCAAGCACCGCGAGCAGGTCGCCATCGAGGGCGACCTCGGCGCCGCCGGTCGTCGTGATACTGCGCATGTCACTCTCCAAAGGTGTCGAGCGCGCTCTGCTCGTCCCCGTGGACTTCGATGAATTGCTGGGCGCCGGTCATCGTGAGCATGGTGGCGACCCGTTTCTGCACCCCCGAGAGCTTCATCGTGGCTCCGGCCGCGTGCGACTGCCGGTACAGGTCCATGAGACATCCGATCGACGCGCTGTCGACGTAGACGACCGGCGCCAGGTCGATCAGCACTTTGCGCTCGCCGCTCTTGATGAGTGTGGTCACCGCGTCGGCGAATTCCGAGAGCAGCGGGTACATCAGGCGGGTCTCGCTGACCCGCACGATGGCGACGCCGTCGACGGTCCCGGTAGTCAGATTCATATCGTTCCTCGCTGTGGCGGGAGTAGGGTTGCGGTCGCACGCTGCGATGAAAGCCCCGCCAAACTCGACGCGCCCTTCATCCCGGCCGATGGTATTGCGACATCAGCCACAGGCTACCCGTATTCTCCCTCATTGCGCCGGGTGCTGGCAGGGGTCGGCATGATCAGGCCCAGCGTTTTCGTATCCCTGGGGCCGCACCACGAGCGGCTAGCCACGTGTCGCTCCGCCGTCGGGCATGATGAGCCGAGTCTGGCGCGCGAGTTCCTTGCGGCCCCGGTGGATTCGGGACTTCACCGTGCCCTCTGGCAAGGCCAGCTTGTCCGCGATCTCCTGATACGTCAGCTCCTGAATGTCGTGCAACGTGACCGCCATCCGCAGCGTATCCGGCAGTTGGGCCAACGCGTCATGGAGACGGGCCCGGCGGTCGCCGCGCTCGAGGGTCACCAGCGCATCAGGCTCACCGCTGGCCGCCGACACCTCAGTGGAATCGACACTGCGGTCGACCATCTCGCGTTCCTTGCGAACGCTCCGGTAGTGATCGATGCAGAGGTTGCGGCTGACACTGATCAGCCAGGTCTGAAAATTGGCCCGGCGGTCGAAGGTGCCGAGCGCCTTGAAGATCTTCAGGAATATGTCCTGGGTCAGATCCTCCGCCATGTCGTGCCGGCCGACGAACTTGTAGGCGACGTTGAAAACTCTGCGCCAATATCGCTGGACGATGAGGTTCCACGCCTGCTGGTCCCCTTGCAAGCAGCCGTCGATCAGCTGCTCGATCTCGTCAGGGTGTTGAGGTGCGGAACTGGCGAGCATGGGGTTGCGGCAGTCCGGACAGCAAGGCCGGCGAAGGATAGCAATCACGCGGCGGTGTGTCAATTCGTGTCGGCCCTTGGAGCGCTCACGCTGGTCTTCGCGACCCCGGCCACGCGACAGGTGCCGTACAATGCCGGGCCTATGAGCGCCTTCCGACCGACCGGGGACGAACTCACCTGCGACGGTGTCACACTTGCGGCCATCGCCGCCTCCGTTGGGACGCCGACCTACGTGTACAGCGCCGCGACGCTCCGGGAACGGATCGCGGCGCTGCGGTCTGGTTTCGGGGAGTATCCACACGCGCTGCACTACGCGCTCAAGGCGAACTCCAACTTGGCGGTCGTACGGGTCGTGCGCGCGGCCGGCGGCCTGGTCGACGCCAATTCGGGTGCGGAAATCGAGGTGGCGCTGCGGGCCGGGTACGGCCCCGGAGACATCGTCTTCACCGGGGTTGGAAAGACCCCGATGGAAATCGACCAGGCGGTGGCGCTTGGGGTGAAGACCATCAACGCGGAGTCAGCGGGAGAGCTGGAACGGATCGCCGCGGCCGCCTGCGCCCGTGGCACCGTGGCGCAGGTGGCGCTGCGGGTCAACCCGGATATCGCGTCCGAGAGTCATCCGCATATTTCCACCGGACTCGGCACCCACAAGTTCGGCGTGCCGATCACCGAGGCGCGTGCGATCGTGCGAGACGCCAGCGCGCGGCCTGGGCTCAGATTTGTCGGGTTGCATGTCCACATCGGTTCACAGATGTTGGGGTTGGCACCGCTCCGCCGGGCGGCAGCGGCGGTGATGGGGCTCGCTCGTGAGCTGCGTGACGATGGCGTGTCGGTGGAGCATCTGGATCTGGGCGGTGGCCTCGGCATCGCGTATGAGGGTGAGACGGTGCCCTCAGCCACTATGTATACGGCCGCGTTGGTCGATGTCGTCAGACCTTCTGGATTGACGTTGATCGTCGAACCCGGGAGGGCGGTGGTCGGACCGGCCGGCGCGCTGTTGGCCTCGGTTGTCGACGTGAAGCCACGCGGCAATGGCACCCGGTTCGTGGTGCTGGATGCCGGGATGAGCGAATTGTTGCGGCCGGCGCTCTATGGCGCCTATCACCGCATTGAAGCGGTGACCGGGCGCGCCGGCGTGCCCGTGACGTGCGACGTGGTGGGGCCCATCTGCGAAACGGCGGATGTGTTCGGGGTCGATCGGTCGTTGCCGGAGCCCACGGTCGGCACGGTGGTGGCGGTGCTGGACGCCGGGGCCTACGGGTCTGCCATGTCGTCGAACTACAATCGTCACGCACTACCCGCCGAAGTCATGGTGGACGATGGTGCCTGGCGTCTGGTGCGGCGGCGTCAGACCATCGACGAACAACTCGTCTGCGAGGAGGAGTAGCCTCGGGGTTATGCGACTAGGTCACATATGTTGATAGCGATTGAAGGGCTCGATCAGAGTGGGAAGGCGACGCAGGCGGAGCGGCTGCGGGATCAGATTCGAGAAGGAGGCTCGCGGGCACGTCTGGTCTCCTTTCCCGACTACGGCACCTCTATTGGCGAGGAGATCGCGCGGGCGCTGCAGGGCGAGCGCGAGTACGGCCCCGAGGCGATGCAATTGCTCTACGTCGCCAATCGGTATGAGCGCAAAGCGGACCTCGAACGCTGGTTGGCTGGTGGCTTGACGGTCGTCTCCGATCGCTACGTGGCGTCGAGTATTGCCTACGGAGAGGCTCAAGGGTTGGATCCAGCGTGGCTCGCAGATATGCAACGCTACCTACCCGTCCCTGAGCTGACGATTCTGCTCGACATCGACCCGGAGCTCGCGGCCACGCGCAAGGCTTCCGGACGTGATCGCTACGAGCGGGACCTGGCGCTGCTGGGACGCGTTCGAGAGAGCTACACCCGCCAGGCAGAGCAGGCTGATTGGGTCTGCGTGAACGGCGATCAAGGGAAAGACGCGGTCACGGCGGAAATCATGGCGATCGTGAGCGCCCGACTCTCGCCAGCGCAAGGACTCTGACCTCACGCGCGGCCAAGGACCTGAGCACACTCGCGCAGGCCTCCACCGTCGCACCGGTCGTAACGACGTCATCCACGATCACGACACACGCGCCGCGTATTTGAGATACGGCGGGGCGCCATCCGATGGCCCGCGCCGGTGCGAAGGCCCTCGCGACGTTGCGGTATCGGCTGGCGGCGGGCAGTTCCGCCTGCGGGCGGGTAGCGACGATACGGCGCAACGCGTGTACCACCGGCCGCTCTAGCTGGGCGGCGAGTTCGGCCGCCTGATTGAAGCCGCGGAGTCTGCGACGTTGTGCGTGGAGTGGTACCGGTACCACACAGTCTGCGTCACCGAGGACCGTGGTGCCAGCCTGACGCATCAACGCGCCGAGTGTGACCGCGAGGGTGTGCCGTCGGTCGTACTTCAGGAGATGGATGATCTGTCTGAGGGGGCCCTCGTAGGGACCAACGGCGCGTGAACGCGTGATCGCCGAGTGGAGATTCCAACAGTGAGGGCACGCCTCGCGGACTGTGGCCAGATGCCCCGGCGGAAGCGGGTCACCGCATCGCTCGCAGAGCGGGGGTGTCAACCGCGGTACGGTCCGCCAGCATGAGGTGCAAATCGGGCCTTGGGTCGGCGTCTCCAGGACCGAGGCGCAGACGGCGCAGCATGGAGCCAGCAGCACCGTTAGGAGGGCATCAATGGCCGAGCGCGCCGTCGGTGTTCGTGTGCCTCTAGATCTCCACCCGCTCAGCGCTGCCCCAAAGCCGTTCGAGCGCGTAGAAATCTCGGGCTTCGCGCGTGAAGACATGAATGAGGCAGTCGAAACAGTCGATCAGCACCCAGTTTGTTCCGACGCCTTCGATATGCGCCGGTCGACGGCCGATCTGCTTGAGACGCGCTTCGATACTCTCCGAAATTGAGGTGACTTGCCGGCGGCTTCGACCGGAGCAAATCACGAAATGGTCCGTGAACGCGTTCGCGGGCCGAAGGTCAAGTACGACCACGTTCTCCGCCTTCTTGTCACGGGCCGCGTCGACGATCTGCTCGATCGACTCCGGGAACTGAGGCGACGGCTCCGAAGGGGTGGTCTGCGTATTAGTCATGCAAGCTCATTGCCGGGCCATCGTACAGGTGGTGGTGGGCGATATATGCGGCCACGGCCGGCGGCACCAGGCCGGTGACCGGTTGGTGGCGGGAGAGCAATGCTCGCACCTGAGTAGAAGAGACGCTGGGAGTCACGGTGTCCAGCAACCAGATGCGTGGCTCGGTCTCGCTGTCAGGAGGTACGCCGTCACCCGCGATCGCCCGCATCCGGTCGCGCAGCGCTGGAAGCTGGTCCGCAAGTCCTTCGACGCTAGAACCCGGGCGCGAGACCACAATGAAATGGGCGGCTTCAAGCACGGCGGGATAGTCATACCACGTTGCGATTTCCGCGAATGCGTCTGCTCCAACGATAAAGAATAACTGCGTACGGTCGTACCCGCGATCGTGCAGACGCGCCAGCGTGAGCGCCGTGTACGAAGGGGCATCGATGCCGAGCTCCAGATCGGAGGGCGCGAGGTGCGGGAGACCCTGCGCAGCCAGCGTGACCATGGCGAGTCGGTCGGCGTCGAGGGCTCGAGCGTCTGACGCCCGATGTGGCGAGAGCCCTGAGGGCACCAGCAGGACCTGTCGCAACCCCAGGGCGAGCCGCGCGACCGCCGCGGTCTCGAGGTGTCCGTAGTGAATTGGGTCGAACCGGCCGCCGAGGACGCCGGTGCGTGCCGTGGTCATGCTGGCCATAGCGGTCGGTCATCGTCCGCGTCCGCGTCCCCCTCGGTGTTCCCCGCCGCGTTCCCATGTGAATCTGCCTCGATGGGCTTGGCGGCTTGGTAGGCGGCCCACACCGCCTCCAACAACGGTCCCACGCCCTTTCCGGTCACCGCCGAAATCTCGAAGCATGTCAGGCCCAACTTGGCCGTGTGCTGCCGCAGGCGGTCGAGGCGAGTCGGGTCGTCGATCGCATCGATCTTGTTCGCGGCGACGATCTGATGTTTGGTGGCGAGTGGTGCCACCTCCGTCTCGACCGCACTGTCACGAAACAGGTCCAGTTCCCGGCGAATTACGGTGAAGTCCTCGATCGGGTCACGGCCCGTGCTCGATGAGACGTCTACCAGATGCACCAGGACGCGCGTGCGTTCCAGGTGTCCGAGGAACCGGTCGCCAAGGCCATGGCCCTCGTGGGCGCCCTCGATCAATCCGGGGACGTCGGCAACGACAAAGCTCCGATCGCCGCTCATGCTCACGACGCCCAGGTTGGGACTGAGCGTTGTGAACGCGTAGTTCGCTATTTTGGGCCGTGCGGCGGAGATTCTTGCGATCAGCGTTGACTTGCCGACGTTCGGAAAGCCCACCAGTCCCACGTCGGCGAGCAGCTTCAGTCTGAGGTGAAGGAGACGGGTCTCGCCGGGATAGCCTTTGCCTGCCCGGCGAGGGGCCTGATTGGTGGGGGTGGCGAAGTGTTGATTCCCTTTGCCGCCGTCACCCCCCCGAGCTACGACGACACGCTGCCCGGCTTCTCGCAGGTCAGCGAACTGGACCCGTCCGTCGTCCACCTCCTCGTACACGACCGTTCCGACGGGCACCGCGAGCGTGAGATTCTTCCCGCTCTTACCAGTACGGTTCGAGCCTTGCCCGTGGGAACCTCCGGTGGCCTTGTAGAACCGGCTGAAGCGAAACGCAATCAGGGTGTTGACGTGTGGGGTGGCGACGAGCACGATCGAGCCACCGGCGCCGCCGTCGCCCCCATCGGGCCCCCCGCGCGGGGCAGACTTCTCCCGATGAAAGCTGAGACAGCCACGCCCGCCATCGCCGGAGGTTACGTGGATGTCGACTTCGTCGACGAACATGCTTGGTTGTCAGGGAAAGATGCGGAGCGCCGTGTCCCCGGAGCCCCCTCTCCAGTGAGCGGGGACGCCGGGTGCCGGCGCTGCACGGTTATGCGGGTGGCTGCCGGGTCTGGGTGTCAGCTCTCGAGTGGCAGCACACTGATGACCCGACCGCGCGCCCCATGGTCCTCGAACCGTACGCGGCCGCCAATCTTGGCGAACAAGGTGTCGTCTTTGCCATGTCCGACATTGAGCCCCGGCCGGAACACGGAGCCGCGTTGTCGGACGAGGATTGACCCACCCGTGACCAGATTTCCGTCGAAACGCTTTACGCCGAGGCGCTGCGCGTTACTGTCGCGCCCATTGCGCGAACTGCCTTGTCCTTTTTTATGTGCCATGACCGCCTCAGGTCGCGATGTCGGTGATCCGCACCCGCGTCAAGTCGGTCCGGTGGCCCATCGTTCGTCGCATGCCCTTACGGCGCTTGAACTTGAACACCCGAACCTTTGGTCCCCGGTGGTGGGCGTCCACCACCCCAACGACGCGCGCGCCAGTGATTGCCGGACTGCCGGCGACAACCGAACCGTCGTCGCGGCTTACCAGTAGAACCTGGTCGAACGTCACCTCGGCGCCGGTATCGGCACCCAGCCTATCCACGTCGATATGTGCTCCCGGTTCCACCCTGAACTGGTGGCCGGCTGCTTGAATAATCGCGAACACGAATCTATTCCTTCCGTGAGGGGCGGATACGGGCACCCCGCTTTCGACGTCTGCGGTTGTACGCACACGAGCCCTTTAGCGTACTCGCACGCGGTGATATCTGTAAAGGGAGGAACACCGTCTAGCGTAGGAGGGTCCGCGTGCCCCGAATGCTCTGATTGCTGAAGGCGCCCACCACGGAGGGCAAGAGCCGGTCCATCAATTCGAAGTAGGACGAGAGCGCTGGTGTGTTCTGACTCGCGTCGTAGAGGATTTCCTCGCGATGGCGTTCGCTGTAGACGGTGGCGCCGGTCTCGCCATCAATGAAGATGAACTTGGGGCTCAACACGAATCCACTGCGGTCCCGATAGGTGCGTTCCGGCGTGGTCCGCCGCCGTCCGAACGAGTCATACACTTCCCGCTCCCGCGTCACCATGCCTGACCGCTGATGTGGTGAGAAATACACGGTGCCGGTGACGATGAGCGGGTTCTGATACTCCTCGCCCAGATCCCGCCAGAAGCCGACGTTGGCGAAAATCGTCTCGTAGGCTTCGAGCTCCTCCTCCGACATCTGGTCGTCCTCGCCGAGCGGGTCCTCCTCGGCCGGCTCGGACGCTGCGGCGCCGGGCGCGGCAGCGAAACCGTCCGGAACGGTCGGGGCGGTGTCGCGGGCGGACGAGTCGGTCTGTTCGTCGGCAATCTCGAGAAGCGGCATCACGTCTGAATCGATGACCTCAAGCTCAGAGCTACGACGAAGCTGGCTTCGCAGCAAACGCGCGGTTTCCAAATTGGCATCCACGTCCTCGGAGCCGCCCGACACAAAGCCGGCGATCAGCACGCGCTGGTATTTTGAGATGTCCAGCTTCGGCGTGAGCGCGGTCTCGATCGGAATTTCGTAGGTGTTGGTGCTGCACCCGACCATCACCGCTACACACGCGAGACTACCGAGAATTTTCAGTGACACGGTCGCTCACCTCCAGGAAGAGGTCGTAGTTCGTTTCAATCGTGAGGTTGCTCGGATCCAGATCGAGCGCGGTTTCGTAGGCCTCGCGCGCGTCATCCATCCGACCCTCGTGCTCGTAGCCGATACCCAGGTTGTTCCAGGCGGGTGCATAGGTGGGGTCGACGTCTACCGCGCGCTGGAATCGGTAGATCGCCTCCTTCCAGAGGCCCAGCCTGGCGACTTCGTTGCCGAACTTCACTTGGGCCTGCGCGTCTGATTGCGCGTCGGCGAGCGGGTGGGCGCTCAGGCCGAACAGCAGAAACGCCAGCGTGACCAATGTGTACCGACTCATAAATATCTCTGCGTCACTATAGCCAGTCGTTCCCGAGATATGCAAGAGGGCTGCCAGTATGGCGCCGGCGCCTGCCCTGAACCATCCGCCTGAGCGTAGGACGCGCGCGGCGCGCGGCGCGGTCCCGATGCTGCACGGACTGGTCACGGCACGCATATATACTCACAGGAGGTCGGGCACACCGGATGCGGGTTGGCCGCGGTCGGGTGCCATTGTCGGAAACGTCGCTACCGGCTCCCGCCCGTGTGTCCAGCGTCGCACCCACCTCGCGGTGCGGTGTGCTGCTGTCATTTTTCGATCACCCGCTCCGTCTCCCTACGCCCCTACCGATGGCCGGTTGTGGCGTGGATCCATGTCGATCAGGCGATGGAGAAATGGAGGAGTGGCATGACGACTGATGATTGGGTGGCCCTGGCCATGTTGTGGTGGCATGGGCGTGGGCGCGCCGCTATTGCCCGATGGCTGAGCGACCCAGCGGGCGCGGCTCGCACCAGGGAACTACCGCTGGTGTCGCTTGACAGCGCTCTGGCCGATATTGACCCCAGATTGTCGGCGCCACACCGGGTGGCCCGGGCGAGAGGGGCCGCCACGGAGGCGCTGCACGCGGCCCGAGGGGCCGATATGGA
>CAWWAF010000016.1:0-46859 GCA_963934795.1 uncultured bacterium | reverse complement strand
GTGGGCGCCTCGGTAGGCATAGTCACGAAGGGCGTCGATCGACCTCCAGACGGACAGGTTCAACAGCAGATGTTGTCGGCCGAATACGCTCAACGAACCGGCCTCGTTGTCGTCCGTCACGAGTCGCCAGACAAACCCCGTCGACGCTTCCGCCGCCGCATTCATCTTGTCGATCTGGGCGACGAACCCGGCCATGACCGGGCCGTCCAGCGACGCCCGCATTTGCGCAATGTTGAGTTGAGCGAGGTGATGCGTCATCGCGAACTGCCTTCCCTCAGCCGTCGCAGCACGGGAGTCCCGGCGCGGTTTCAACGGCCGGCAGCTCGCGGCCCGTGTTGCAGCAGAGCCGCGTCCGGTCTCGCGCGGTTGTCGGGAGGTGCGTGAGCGAATGCATCGTGGCCTCAAGGACCGTGCGCAGCACCGGGTCGCGCGGGCTGGCCAGGCGATAGTGGACCCACAGTCCGTCGCGTCGGTCCGCCACCAGGCCCGCCCGTTTCAGATACGCGAGATGGCGCGACGTGGTCGGCTGCGGAATCCGCAAACTCTGGTGGATGTCGCACACGCAGACCTCACCGGCACCAAGCAAACCCAGAATACGAAGCCTGGTCCGGTCGGCGAGTGCTTTGAAGACGGTCTCCATCAACTCTATGCGATTCACAACCGTGTCTCCCTGGGTGGGATTCATATATCTGCATATACGAATATATGTTGAGATCCACATTCTTACAAGGAGGCAGGCATGACGACGGCAAGGGAGATCGGCGATGCGGTGAAACGGAAGTACGGGGAAATTGCGGAGCAGGTTGGTGCGGGGGCCAATGCAGCGTGCTGCGGGCCCACGGCCTGCGGTTGCGGAGGGACGGACCCGATTACCGGAGACCTGTATGACGACAGCCACGTCTCCGGTCTTCCGGACCGGGCGGTGGCCGCCTCGCTCGGCTGCGGAAACCCGACGGCTCTGGCAGACCTGCGGCCGGGAGAGACGGTGCTGGACCTCGGCTCAAGCGGGGGCATCGACGTGCTGCTCTCAGCCCGCCTCGTTGGCCCCACTGGTCGCGCCTACGGGCTGGAATGACCGACCAGATGCTCGCGCTGTCCCGACAAAACCAGAAGGCGGCGGGGGTGACCAATGTGGAGTTTCTCAAAGGAACCATCGAGGCGATACCACTCCCGGATGCCTCCGTCGCTGTCATCATCTCGAACTGCGTGATCAACCTTTCTAGCGACAAAGATCGTGTGTTTGCTGCGGCCAGGCGTGTGCTGAAGCCGGGCGGCCGCCTTGCGGTCTCCGATGTGGTCCGGCGTCTGGAGGTCGACGACGACCTGCGTCGGAGCATGGAGCTGTGGGTGGGCTGCGTTGCCGGCGCCCTCGAAGCGTCTGACTATCGCCGGCGACTCGCCGCGGCCGGTTTCGTCGACATCGACCTGGAGCCGACCCGGGTTTATGGAAGCGCCGACGCGGCCGCGTTTCTGACCGAGGCGGGGTTCGATCCGGACACGGTGGCGAGTGCCGACGGCGCCTTCATGAGCGCCTTTGTCCGAGCCAGGCGAGAAGCCACGGACCTTTCGGCTTCTGAGCTACCCTAGACCGTCATGCTCGAACAATCCGATCTCAGTTCAGGGCCATCGCGCTCGGGACTGTTGTTTCTCTGTGTCGCCAACTCCGCCCGCAGCCAAATGGCCGAGGGGTTGGCGCGTGCGCGGTTCGGTGAACGGCGTGTGGTGCAGAGTGCCGGTTCGGCGCCTAGCGCCGTTCACCCGCTCGCCGTGGCCGCGATGGCTGAACTCGGTATCGATATTTCAACCCAACGGTCCAAGCATGTCGACAGCATCGACCCGGCTACGGTGGAGACCATCGTGACGCTCTGCGTCGACGAGGTCTGCCCCGCCATTCTTGGCGCCGGCGCCACGCTGCTGCACTGGGCGCTGCCAGATCCGGCGGGTTCGTCGGGCACCGCTGCAGACCAGCTGGTTCGATTCAGGCGCACCCGGGACGATATTGCTCGTCGGCTTCCACAGCTCGAGCCCTGACCTGCCTGCCATTTCTGGTCAGGCCGCGCGCTAGCTTGTGTGGGGGAAGACGCAGAACGGCTACTAGCGGAGAACCCGTCGGCCTCGCCATTCTGGGCCTTCGATGACGAAGCGCCACTCCGGATTGCGATGTTCGTCTCGGAGGGCCTGTCGCACGAGGTCGAATGTAGCCATGTGCTCGTCTGAGCAATCGAAATAGGTGATGAAGTCGTATTCGCCCGCGCGCTGATACCCGTCGGGGTTGTGATACAGCCGTCGGTAAATTGTCTGAATCACGGCCTCCGCCGCCATCGCGTGGCCCTCGGTCCGTCCGCCGGTCTTCCGGTCTGTATGTGGGTAGAAGTAGGCGTGGCGCTCAAGGATGTTCATGCTCCACCAGGCCGGGGTCTTGCTCATCGGAAACACAATCACGTTGCTGGCCGCTCGTCCCGACTGTCGCGATGCGGCCCCGGTGTCTACGTACTCCTGCAGCGCGGCACTCGCGTACCGCGGCATCTTCACCGATCCATCCACGGCCCTGACGGACGCGGCGTCGCCGAGCCGGCGCACGAGCTCGGCTTCGATGTCGACGAGACGCGGACGATACTTCGCGGTGACGTGCGCCACGTATTCGGCAGAGAGGAGGCCGTCGTTGCACTGGCGCGTGGAGGTCGCCTTCAGGAACTGGACCGTTTCGTTCGACGACGACGGATTCGGGCTGCCGTCGGCGTGGAAATCATTGAAAAACCCACGCGCGATACAGGAGCCTGCGTCCTGAAGCCGTGTCCGCGCACGTGCATGTTCCTTCAGCGTGACGAACAGGAATTTCGAATAGACCAAGTTCACGTCCAGTGAGCTCTTGGTCTTCCCGTCGCTGCCGGGTACTCGGTAGAACATGTGTTGTGGTCCTGTGGTGACTATCGGCCTCTGTCCTCGTGATCGGGACGTTGCGGCTGCAGAAACCGCGCGGGATCCGTAGAAGTGTGCAACGACGCGCAGTCGAAGCGCCCTCCGGCCCGCCGCGCAGCGGGATACTCGAACCTGAGCCGCGCTCCGGATGTACCCTAAGACAAGCGTGGTTCGGTGCCCTGATCTCTGCGGCGTCGGTCGGCGGATATCGCCGTCGTCGTCGACCGTGACGCGAGACTATTTTCATCCCAAGTTCAGATGATCCTTCCGCTCGGTGACGAGCCCAATCCCAGCTCCGTTCCCGTCGTCACGTATGCGTTGATTCTGGTCAACTGCGCGGCATATCTATTCGTCACAATCCCGCTCAGTTTTGTCGGTCCTGATCCGGGCGATCCCGTGGTCGTGGACTACCTCAACGCGCTCCAACAGGCGATGTCGCGGCGGCTATCTCCCCGAGCCGCAGACGCCATCGTGGGCGGGCTCAGCCAGTACGATCTGTTCGTGTTCCAGTGGGGGTTCCGGCCGGTCGCGCCGCGCACAATCAACTTGTTGACGGCGATGTTCCTCCACGCCGGCTTTTTTCATCTCGCCGGCAACATGCTCTTCTTGTGGATCTACGGCGACAACGTCGAGCACCGACTCGGCCGAGCCCGTTATCTGGCCGCGTATCTCGGCACGGGTGTCGCCGCGACGTTGTTTCATCTGGTGGTCGCGGGTCCGTCCCCGTTGCCGCTGCTGGGGGCGTCGGGGGCGATCTCCGGGGTGCTGGGTTTCTACTTCGTGTGGTTCCCCCGCAACCGGGTCCGGCTGTGGGTGATGCTCTTTCCGTTCTTCATGAACGTGGTCCACGCTCCCGCCCGCTGGGTGCTCGGGTTCTATGTCATCGCTGACAACGTGCTGCCGCTGCTCGCCACCGGTGGGACCGGGGGCGGTGTGGCCTATGGCGCCCATATCGGTGGCTTTCTCGGCGGCGTGGTGGTGGCTTGGGTGGCCAATCGTCGAACGGCGCTGGTCCGGCCGACGGACTTTGGCACCCCACCAACGGTCCCCGTGCGTTACGAGTCACCGGGAAGCCTGGCCGCGTTGGTCGAGGACGGCGACTTCGAAGACGCGGCACGCATGTACGTCGGCTTGTCCGGGCGGGAAACGGTCCGTCTGCTCAGCGAACCGCAGTCGCTCGCGCTCGGGAACTGGATGGCGGCCAGAGGCCACATCCACGCCGCTCTGACCGTGTTCCAGCGTCAGCTGGATGACCATCCCGTCGGCGCATCGGCTGCCGATGCCCATGTCGGAGCCGGCCTGCTCAAGCTTCGCGCCTTTGGCCAACCGACGGCCGCCTACCAACATCTGGTTGAGGCGCTCGAGCTCGATCCAAGTCCCCGTACTGAGGCCCTCGCCCGTCAGGGCCTGGCACAAATCACAGCGCTCCAGAAGTTCCAGCTCAACTCGATGTGAGGACACCGTGCGGCGATACGGGACACCGGCGTTGCTCGGCGCGCTCGCCCTTCGATATAATCGGACGAGCCACCATTGCTGGGACGTCGTTCAATGGTAGGACAGGCGGTTCTGGTCCGTCTAATCGGGGTTCGAATCCCTGCGTCCCAGCCACAATCGCGCTCTTCGTCCAACCTGACTCGTTCGTGGCGCACGGTTGCGGCATCAGCGTCGTATCCGTACCACAGCGAAATTCGAAAGGATTCCCAAATAATCTATCGCTCGCGGTAGTTGCTGCTTGTGCGGCACCGGAGCCTGAAGCATCCGCGGCCATGGCGGTGCTCTCGCCCGACACACCGGTGGCGGTGACCGGTGGCCAGATACGAGGCGCCGTCTCCGACGAGACTCCCGAGGTCATGGCGTTCAAGGGCATTCCCTTTGCCGCACCGCCGCCTCCACCAACACGATGCAGTCACGGACTGAGGTCACGACAGATGGACGGCAGCATACGTCCAGGATCCGAAACTTGCCCGCGAGCCACTTGGCGGACGGAGTGGTCTAATATGGGCTAACGTCTATCGTCTCGGTGCATACACATCATGAATACTGAACTACTCACTGAACTCAATGAGCATCTGCGGCTGGAGTTTCGAGCCGCCCACGAGTATCTGGCGATGTCGATTTGGCTGTCGGCCCATGACCTGCCTGGCTTCAGCGCCTGGATGCGTCAGCAGTCGACTGACGAGCTTGGACACGCAAATCGAGTCATCGAGCACCTGCTGGATCGTGACCAGGCGGTGAAACTGCCGGCCATCCCTGAACCCCCCACCGACTGGTCTGACGCCGTGGCGCTGGTGGCCCATCTGCTTCGTAATGAGCAGGAGGTTACGGCCTCGATCACGGCGCTGTACGAAACGGCCGAGCGAGCCGGTGACCGCGGCGCCCAGATCCTGTTGCAGTGGTTTGTGACCGAGCAGATGGAGGAAGAGTCAAGCGCGCGCGCCTTGCTGGGACGCTTGAAGCTTGCTGGCTCCACGGGGCTCGGTCTCCTGCTGGTGGATCAAGAGCTTGCGACGGGCAATATTCCAGGCGCTGCGGCGGAGCCCGCCGCCCAATAGCCGCGGCCCAGCCCGGCGCGCAGCAAGCAGAGACGCGTTGAGGAGCTGGCACGCTACCTCGCCAGGCGGATCGCTCGAAGAAACGAGCCCTCCGGCCCCACTCCACTGCCATGGGTGCCGGTCCCTGTCAGAACTGGCAAACGACGTAGGCCCGCCCTGTCAGGGCGCTAGCGTCGGAAGATGCCATACCAGGGGCCAGGCTTCTTCTTGCGCTTGTGGTGGTCGACCAGAGTGAGCCCGGACTGGCTCAGAATACTGAGCACCGCCTCCTCACATTCTGGGTCGATCTCGGCGATGACGCCGCGCAACGCCGGGTGACGGACCGTTTCACTTCCTCCGCGGAGCACCAGTGTTTCGGCGCCGTCCACGTCCAGCTTGATCAGCGTCGGTGGGGGCACGCCGAAATCTCGGACCGCCTGGTCTAACGACATTGCGAGCATTGGCTGGTCTGTCGATTTGATCTTGCCCTCGGGATCCCAGGCTTGGGCAGAGAAGCGGTGGCGACTTTGCCCCGGTTCCATCGACTTGTATCGAAACCGCTGGAGGCCAGACTGATTGGAGAGTGGTAGGGGGACCGGGATAATCGCTCGCGTGAAGTTATTGAGCCGTATGTTCTCGCAGAGGCGAGCGAACGTCGCAAAGCCCGGCTCGAAGGCGACGACTGTGCCCTTCTTGCCTAGGTTCGCGGCAGCGATCAGCGAAAACACGCCGACGTTGGCCCCGATGTCGTACACGACGTCCCCTGGCCCCACGTTCTCGTCGAGCCAGGCCACGGTCCATGGTTCCTTGCGCCCTGGATCGAGGCGCCACTCCCGTTCGGCATGGGTATCCGCCAGAATAAAAAGTGGTGCCTTGTCGTACACCACCTGCGCCTTGGAGGCTCCAGCGGTGGCCTCGTGACCGACGTCCGCGACCAGCTTGGCCTCACTGGTTACCTGACCCGGCGCCTGGGGAGCGGCTGGCGGGGGCTTTCCCGGGTCGGAGACGGCCTGGCGGGCCCATTCGGCGATCGCCTCGGCCATCAGCGGCGCCACCGGCGTATCGAGTCCGTGCGGACGGACGAACCTTTGAATGAACGCCTCGAGCCGGTCAGCATCGAAATCGCCTGAGAGCCCTGCGGCCAGCTGCGCCAGATGTTGTTCCAGCGTATCCGCGCACTCAACGAAACCGCCATGCTCCCGGAGCAGGTAGTGAAAGTGGTGCGACCCTGACTGTCCGGACGCGAATTCGGGGACTCGGATGGAGTACACCGGCTTGCCGACGATACCGGCCTCAAGCTCCGCCGTGGTGTTTAGTCCGACTACCGCGTCGGCGTGGGAGAGCGTGTTAAAGAGCCCCGCGTCGCCGTCGACGGATTTTGGTACGGTGACGGCAACCCCAGGATAACGAACATCCGACGGGCCCTTCTTGGCGAACGCTGGATAGTCCTGCCAGATGGCCTTCATTCGCGGATGCGGGCGAATGACGATCTGTGCTTTTCGGAGGACGGGGTTGGTCGACCCTCGGATCGCTTCCACCCAGCGTGTGACGAACACAGGTTCCTGAGCCGAGACGATCGGCGATGACCCTAGGTACGCCACAAGCGGGCGGCCGGGGTCGAGCCCGAGACCAGTGCAGAACGCCTCTCGCGTGGTCGATACCGTCTGGCGAAAGAATGGATCGAACCGAGGCGCGCCGGTCGTGACGACGGTGCTCGGCTCGAGCCCGTGCAGGTCAACTGCCTCCTTACGTTGTGTGTCGTTCCAGACGAAGGTTCTGTCCGGGGGCTCGTGCATGACCCCCTTGTTCGTCAGGTTGTCCCAGCTGAAGACCAGACATGCGGTCGGAATGCCGAGTCGTCGCGCCGCTTTGACGAAGTCTGAATGGAGCCCTCCGAATGAGACAAGCGGGGTGATCAGTAGCACGTCCGGGTTCTGGTCCGTGAGGAACTGCTCGAACTGTGGGTCGGCTGGAATCAGCGACTCGAGGTGGCCGAACGTCTTGCGCATTACCCGTCCTTCCTGCGCGCTCAGTGGTACGAGCGAGTCGGGGAGATCGTCCGGCAGGGTGCGGGCTCCCCGCGAGACGACATGGACGAGGTGTGACAGTGCCCGACGGCGGTTCGCGGATGCGCCGGCAAGGGTTGGTTCGTGATACCGCAGATAGTCCCTGGCGCTTCTCAGGGTGCCGACGGCGAGAGACTCCTCAGAGCGTTTGGGAGATGCAGTGAGGACACTGCAATTAGGGTGCTTGGAGAGTGCCTCCGGAAGGACGTGATCATCGCCGAATTTGGTGGGCGCGAGCACGATCTGGTGATCATCGGCGAGACGAGTCAGCACCTCGTCGAAGTGGCGGACGAGCGCAAGGCCCTTGAGTACAAAGAGAATGCGCATGTCGTGACCACGGATCTTATCGTAGGAACGCTGTGTCCGTGCGGAGGCGTCGCCGGGTCCACGGCGTGTGGATTGGAAAGGATGTTGCGAGGGGGCCCAGAAGCCGCCCGTCGCGCCGTACCGCGCGACGGCCAAACCGGCGTGTTAGGTGATTGTCGAGCATCGCCATGTCTGCGCGCGGCCGACTCAGCGTGGCAGCGCCTGTAGGTGTCGAATTCGTCTCCACGGTGCTGTCTGTGGACGGGACCTCTGATGTACCCGGCGGCACTGCTGACAAATGATAACCACAACACGAGTTACCATCGTGCCATCACGGCAATCCTGAGCGGTGTGTTGTATACGGCGGTCGAGGGCAGATCACGGCACCTGGAGAAATGAAGATATGGACAGACGCGCTCGTAGTCCGTTGGCCATCGCCTTGGTCGCGGTGTGGACATTCGGCGGCTTGACACTCCAGGGCCAGGAGCGCCCAGACGTTGACGCGGCCCAGGTCGATCAGTGGATGGAGGAGCTGTCCAACTGGGGCCGCTGGGGCGCCGACGATCAACTCGGCGCGGTCAACCTGATTACACCAAATAAGCGCCGCGCCGCGCTGGCGTTGGCTACGACCGGTGAGGTGGTGTCTCTGTCGCTGCCGATCACGGTCGGCGCACCCCCAGAGAACCCGGAGTCCACCGCTGCGTTCACAAATCTTCGGGTCGTCAACATCCCGTCCGACTTTCTGATGGAGCGACAGCAGGTCGCGTTCCATGGGTCGACGGTCAGTCATTTGGATGCGTTGTGTCATGCGCATCACGACGGCAAGATTTACAACGGCGTCGCACTCGAGGACATCTTCACCGAAGATGGGTGTGCGCGAATGGGCATCAGCGGTCTCGCAGGCGGCATCGTCACACGAGGGGTCTTGCTCGACATTCCACGTCTCAAGGGGCTGGATGCGCTCGAGAACGGCACCCACGTGTATCCTGAGGACATTGAGGCGTGGGAGCGCCAGACCGGTGTCGCCGTGTCGTCTGGCGACGCGATTTTTCTTCGTACCGGACGCTGGACGAACGACAACCGCTCTGGCTACGACATCACCGTCGCACCCTGGCTGAAGCGGCGCGACGTGGCCCTGGTGGGGAGCGACGGCACCCAGGACGTCGGCCAGATTCCTGGCACCGCGCTGCCCTTTCACAAACTCGTCCTGGTCGCACTGGGCGCGAATATCTTCGACAACATGGACCTGGAAGCACTGGCGGAGACCGCGGCCCGGTTGAATCGCTGGGAGTTTCTCCTGGTCGCCGCCCCGATTCCCAATCCCGGCGGGACCGGGTCGCCCCTGAATCCGCTCGCGATCTTCTGAACACGGCCTCGCTGCAACATGCCGCACCTGTTCAGGCTGCCCCGTGGACCGTGCCAGCCAGGAGCCCGCGACGCGCAGGCGACAACCAACGGCGAGCAGGATGACGTTTATGGCGAAGCGAATGGACGGTAATAGTGTGTTGTTCTTGGGGCTTCTCTACGAATGACGCACGTTCGCGCGCACGTTGCGGTTGAGTCGCCAACTGGACGCGCCAGGTGATCGGCGCATCGAGTGGGCAGCAGCGTGACGTTGACCGTGCCCGGCGTCGACCCGATGACATTTCTGGCCGTGGCAACGCTCCTGACCGCGGTCGGACTTGCGGCCGGGTTCTTCCCGGCACGACGCGCTGTTCAAGCCGATCCACTCGTAGCGCTTCGTCACTTGTAGACCTCGCACGTCGAAAGCCGGTGAGTCGACGCGCTTTACAAGTACCGCCAGGCGAGCAAGCGTCGTTCAAGTCGTTCGGCAACGGCGAAGAGCACCAGCACGAAGGTCATGATGATGAGGATCAGTGCGATGGTGAGGGCCGCGTTGTACGTGCTCTGGGCGAACTGCAACAGGTAACCGAGGCCCCGGCTCGAGGCGACGAACTCGCCAACCACCGCGCCGGTGAACGCGAACCCCACGGCGACCTTGAAGTTGCCCATGACCCAGGCGGTGACCGAGGGTATGTAGACCTCGCGCACCATTACGGTCTGGCCGCCACCAAGCGTTTGGATCCGTTCCACGAGGCGTCGGTCGACTTCCTTGATGCCGTTGTAGACCGCAAAAAAGATGAGGACCGCTACCAGAATGGTGGCCAGCGCCAGCTTTGAGGCCAGTCCAATACCGAGCCAAATGACAAACAGTGGAGCCAGGATGACGCGGGGAATCGCGTTGAGCAGGATCATGACTGGCTCGAGCAGGTCGGCAACCAGTGGGGACAGCGCGGCCGCGAAACCAAGGCCGATGCCCAGCACCAGTCCGACGAGGAGTCCAGCAAATGCCGCGAGGGCCGTGGCGCCCAGATGCGGCCAGAGATCGCCGGTGGCAACGAGGTCGAAGACCACCCCACCGACCCGTGATGGGGGAGGCACATAGAACGGATCCAGCCACCCGATCCGAGAGAGGGTTTCCCAGGCGGCCAGCACTACGAGCAATGCCAACGCTCGCCTGACCGCTCGGGTCTGGCATGTGCTCCAACAGGCCCCGGTTGGGCCGCTGCCCGTTTCCCTGTGTGTCACGTCGCGGTGCCTTTCTCGGGGGGCTCGCCGGCGAGCTCGTCCCACAGCGTCTGGAGCAGCGGTCCGAAGTCGGGGTGCCGCCGCACCTGCAGCACGTTGCGCGGGCGAGGAATGTCGATGGAGTGGCGAGCGCGGATCGTGGCGCGTGGCCCGTGACTCAGCACATGGACTTCGTCTGACACGCCTATTGCTTCTTCGAGGTCGTGCGTGACAAGAAGCACCGTCAGATGCTCGCGCTCCACCCAATCCAGCAGTTCCTGGGTAATCCTGGTCCGAACAATCGCGTCCAGAGACGCGAACGGCTCATCCATCAGCAGCAGCTTGGGGCGCAGAGCCAGCACCTGCGCAATCGCCACCCGTTTTCGCTGACCGCCCGAAAGCTGTCCGGGATAGCGGTCGCCGAAGCCCTCGAGCCCCAGTCGCGTGAGCCAGTGTTCGGCTTGGGTGTCAGCGTCTCCGGACGCGGCCCCTCGAATCCTCAGCCCCAGGGTCACGTTCTGACGGACCGTCCGCCAGGGGAGGAGCGCGTCGTCCTGGAACAGAAACCCGATCTCACGCGTGTTCACGTCGAGCTCGATTGAGCCGTGTTCGGGCTGCAGCAGGTTGGTGACGACGCGGAGAATGCTGGTCTTACCCGATCCGGAGGGACCGATCAGGCTGGCAAAGTGACCGGACTCGAGGTCGAGGTCGATCCCGTCGAGCACAGGCTCGCCACCGTAACCGACCGTCAACCCGCGTATCCGTAGCATCTGTGTCAGGACGCGGATGCTGTCATGTCGGGATTATCCCTGAAGGGCGGCGGTGTCCAGCAGGGTCCCGAGGTCGACCTGCCCCGGCTCCAGCAGGCCAGCGATTTCCTGGGCCCGGACGACGCGCTCGGCGGCGTCGACGTCGATCATGACCGTTTCCGGGTAGAGCGACAGCCGGTACCGGTCGATGATCTGTTCGAGCTGGGCCACATCACCGCCGGCGACGAGTTCGCTCGGCAGTGAGGCTACGATCTCGGCCGGGGGCAGGGTTCTGGTTTCGGCCAGGCCGGCTGCGAGCGCCCTGCCGAGACGCTGGATCTCCTCTTGGCGCTGGTCGCGCTCGGCGGCGCGGACCGATACGCCCATGAACTCGTAGGCACCGCCGAGGTGCGTGCGCGCCTCCTCGAGCTCCATGAAGTTCACGAGCTCGCGGCCGCCGTCGGCGGTGATGAGCGAGAGCGCGGGTTCCTGCAGCATGGCCGCATCGACCTGCCCGATGCGTAGGGCATCGAACAGGTTGGTGCCGATGGTCGCGAACTGGATGTCACTGGTGTCGGCACCGGCCTGGTCGAGCAGGAAGAGCAGCAGCGCATGGTCCGCGTTGCCGAGACCGGAGATGCCGACTGTTCTGGCTTCGAGGTCCTTGACCGATCTGATGGAGTCGGCCTGTGCGGGTGCGACCGCCAGCGCGAAGAGCGGCAGACGTCCGGTGGACGCGACCCGGCGGATAGGCGCCCCGTTGGCGACCGCTTGCAAGGCGACGTCGAACGATGTGCCCGCATAGTCAACCGCGCCCCCGACCAAGGCCTGCATCGCCGCGCTGCCGCCGCGGGTATACACGAGCTCGGCGTCCAGTCCCTGGTCGGCGAAGTGTCCCCGGACCCGCGCCACCTCGTAGGGCACGACGCAGAGCAGCTGGCCACAGAAGGCGAGGCTGACCGGGGTCGCGCCACTGTCCGGTTTCGCGCGACAGGCGCTGATTGCGATGACCCCGGCGGCACCGAGGAGGCTCTTGAGTGCCGTACGACGGTCCCACGGGGCTCCCGGCTCAGGTCGGGTCAGGCGCTCCGCGGAGTCCCGATCAGCGGTGTCTGGCACGACACCTCGCAGATTGGGATTCGTCGCTTCGCAGCAGCCCATAGCCGGTCTCGTTCTCGGTGCTGTCTTAAGGGGTCACGTAGGCCACAGCGAACTCTTTCAGCCGTTCGCTCCTGAGACCGATGCCTTCGGCCTCGGCCATGGCACGGTCCTGGGCCCACCCATCTTGCTTGACCCGCTTGATGAACCACATGGCACCCACACGGTTCGCCGAGGCGCAGTGGATGTAGGCCGGCTGGTTTGCGCTGTCGGAGATGGCGGACAAGAACTGTTCGGTGGTCTCGTCAGAAGGGGCTCGAAACGGGATGTGGATGTACTTCAGCCCCGCCGCGGTTGCCGCGCTCTCACTGGCGCCGATGTTCGCGCCTTCTTCTTCCGCCGTGCGGAAGTTGATGACCGAGGCGAAGCCAAGCTCTTTGATTGCCGGCATGGCCTCTGAGGGGGTCGCCCCGGCGCAGGCCACGGTCGCGTCAACTCTGGTGTAGTTCACGACGCCCGCTGGCGCCTCGTCTTGCGCGCCGACGACAATCGGACCAGCGGTGAACGCCAGCAGGGCGGCAACGAGACCACCACGCAGGACCGGACGACGGGACTGGGGAAGGCGTGACATGGCAACTCTCCTCGAAATGCGTGTTGAAGGCGCGCGATGCTCCTGGGAATCTGGTGCAACTGATCCCACGATATCACCACCGGCTCGATGCCCGACGATGGACCTCACCGACGTGGATCCCGATGGGTGTCGTGAGGGCATGCTGCGCAGCGGGATCTGTGGTCCGGCGTTGGAATGCCTTCGGGGTCGACACACGCATCCTGTAGGGCGCGGCGGTCCTACTCAGAGCGGATGACGACCCGGTTGAACGCGCCTTCGGAATGTACCCGGTAGGCCGGCCCATTGAGTGCGCGGCCATTGGGGCGGCGGTCGACCACGTTGATGAAACCGTCGCGTGAGACTCGGACTGGCGTGTCGGCAGGGATCACTAATTCCAGCCTATTGAATGCGCCCTCCAGGTTGTCGCGGGTGTCGGCGCGCGGCTCGCCTAAGTGCAAGGTGAAGTCATTGAAGGCTCCCTCATGGTCCACGCGCGTGACCTCGGTGGTCTGGAAGTCCAGCTCCCCCTCTGCGAACGCCGTCGAGAGGCGAAGCCTCAGCGGCAGGGTGTCGGTGACGTGTATGTCTCAGGCCTCTCGTCGTCCCGGCAGCACGTGCACGCCGGCCGATTGCCATCGATGCGATCGCAAAGAGACGCGGGACGAGTCTCCGCGGTCCGACACGCGCAGGCTGCCGTCGGTGGCGGAGGTGGTCCGTCCCTGCAGCAGGACACCAGGGGGGAGTGAGCCCATGCGCAGGTCCAGATCGGCCAGCGCGACGTTAGCCTGCAAGGTCCAGGTTTCCACCCCTGGGTCGCCGACAGCCTGCACAGCGGTCCAGTCTGTGGAGCGAGGAGCGGGGCCGCGCCACGCCACATATCCCAGCGTGCTCATGATGATCAGCGGAGAGAGCAGAACCGCCCAGGGGGTCCGGCTGCGCCCGAACACCAACCCGACGCCCACTGAGATGAGGAGGACCGGCCAATAGGACAGCGCGTCGAACCAGAAGCCACGGTAGAGCGTCCCCTGCGTCGAGAGGAGGCAGAACACGCCGACCCCGATGAACGTCAGCCCACGAGAAGCTCGTCGCCAGACGATGCGTGACCCGCTCATGTTCGCTCTTCCCGCGATCGCAGCACCAGGGCCACCCCAATGGCTACCAGGATCAGGGGCCATAGGCTGTCGAAACGGAGCCAATAGGGCCACCGGAACATCCACGAAAAACGATCCAGCAGCAGCATCGACCCGCCCACAATCAGGATGATCCCGAAGACGGCGCGCCCGCGGCCGGCTTCGCCCGCCGAACGCATCTCGCCTGTCACCCGTTGGCCCGCGGCGCGTACGCGCGCACCGGCGTCATGCAGCTCGTCCGCCACGTCCCCGCCGGGCGACGCCTCGCCCGGCACCGTGCCGGTGTCTTCCTGTGGCGGGATGATGGCCCAGCAAATGACGTACAGCAGCAGTCCGACCCCATCCGCGAGCGCCAGCAACACGAACGCAAGACGCGCCAGCACCGGGTCCATGTTGAAGTAGTCGGCGAAACCGGCGGCAACGCCACCGAGCACCGCGGAACGTCGGTTTCTCGTCAGGCGTCGAGGCATGTCTTCCTCCTGCGAGACCCTGCGGCGCAGGGTGTTCACTCTCGTCTACGAGATCACGCGGCTGGACGTTCTGCCGGACCGTTTGCCAACCGGCTTGCATTGGCCGACCGGCCGTCGCCATAATAGATGATGTACATTTTCGGACTCGTATAGACACACGTCTTCACAAACGGCCGTCGGGAAGATGTGACGACACCGGGTTCGTCGGCCACCCCGGCCGATACCGCGATTTCGAGGAGGACCGACCGATGGAACGGATTGCGAGCAGGCAGACGCGTTTCGTGCTGAGTGCCATGACCCTGGGTGCGGTGTTGGTCGCACCAGGCGCGGCGATCGCGCAGGATGCGACGCCGACCTATAGCAAGGACGTGGCGCCCATTTTTCGTGAAAAATGCGAAGCGTGCCACCGGCCGGGCTATATCGCGCCGATGTCCCTGCAGACCTACGCAGAGTCGCGGCCCTGGGCGCGCTCCATCAAGAACCGGGTCGAGGCGCGCCAGATGCCGCCCTGGCACATTGACGATTCAGTTGGGATCCAGACGTTTCAGAACGACCGGTCGCTGAGTCGTGAGCAGCGGGAGACGATCGTCCGCTGGGTCGACGCCGGCGCGCCGCAGGGCGATCCCGCCCAGATGCCTCCCGCCGCAGTCTTTGCCGACGATGACGTGTGGAACTTCGCCGACATGTTCGGTGGACCGCCAGACCTGATCATCAAGTCGAGCCCGTACACCATGAAGGCGCTGTCGCAGGACCATTGGTGGAAGCCGGAGGTGCCGACAGGTCTGACCGAGGATCGGTGGGTTCGTGCTATCGAAATGCGGCCCACGACGGTGGCCGGTCGCAAGATCACCCACCACGCGCTGGCTCGCCTACAGCAGGAAGATGAAGACTTGGGCGCCGCGTCGGACGTCGGTGCCGGGCTGTTGATGGAGTGGGCTGTCGGCAAGCAAGGCGAGATCATGCGCGAAGGCAGCGGCAAGTTGATCAAAGCCGATTCAAGCATCGTGTGGGACATTCATTACTCGTCGGCCGGCGAAGAAGTGACCGACTCCGTGGAACTGGGGCTGTACTTCTACCCGAAGGGCGAAGAGCCGAAGCATCGGCAAGTGCTCTCGGCGTGGAGTTCACTCGAGGGTGGGAGCGACAACCTGTCGCTCCCCCCGAACACGATGATGGCGACCGAACGTTTCCATGTGCTGAAGCAGAATGGCCGGGTCGAGAACTTCCAGCCGCACATGCATCTGCGTGGCAAGGGCATGCAGATGACCGCGGTGCTGCCAGACGGGACCAACCGCGTGCTGAGCCGGGTGAGTAACTTCAGCTTCAACTGGCACAACAACTACGTGTACGACGACGACGCGGCGCCGTTGCTGCCGAAGGGCACGGTCATTGCGGTCAAGTCGTGGTACGACAACACGTCGGCCAATCGCGCGAACCCCGACCCGAATCAGTGGGTGGGGTATGGCGACCGCACGGTGGACGAGATGGGTCACGCGTGGGTCAACGTCACCTACATGGATGACGAAGATTTCCAGGCCGCCGTCGCTGAGCGAGCGTCACGGGTGGCGACCACGAACGAGGACGACGACTAGCGCCGGGCGAGATCGGCCCCTGAGGCTGTCCGTTGGTTGGAACATCAGGAGCCGCTCCGAATATTGGAGCGGCTCCGTTACGTACGAGGAGGTGCGGTATGCGGCTGTTGCGTTCGGCCCGTCTGATGGTGGCCATCGCCGGCGCTCTGGTGACCATGGCAGCCCCGACGGCGGCATGGGCTCAGGTGCCCAAAGTCATCCGTGACTTCGGTGCCCCCGTATATCCGGCGCTCGAGGGGTGGTACCAGAACGACGACGGGACCGCCACGGTGCTCGTCGGGTTCTACAACTCGAACCAGACAGAAACTGTGGAAATTCCGATCGGCGAGCAGAACCACTTTGCGCCGGGGCCTGAAGATCGGGGCCAGCCGACCGTTTTCCCGCCGGGGAGGTCGTGGGGCGTCTTCACCATCAAGGTGCCAGGAGACTTCGACGGGGAAATGTCGTGGACCCTGGTCGCCAACAATCAGCCGGTGACCATTCCGTTCGGTCTGAGAGCGGCCTATTTTATCGAGCCATTCAAGGACCAATCCAACAACAACGAGCCGCCGACCATCAGATTCTCAGCTGGCGGCACGCCGTTTACGGGGCCGCCGGTCGGGTTCGCGCACACGATGACCGCGACGGTTGGGACCCCGGTGGCGCTACCGGTCTGGATCTCAGACGTGACGCCGGACACGAATGTGCGGGACAACCCGCGTCGTCCCCGCCCGCCGCAGATCCTTCGGTGGCAGAAGCTCCGGGGGACGGGTGCGGTTGAATTCGACGAACCCGTGCAGGAATTCGAAGATTCAGACGAGCACAACCCCACGACGAACATCACGTTCGGTGCCGCAGGTGAGTACTGGCTGCGCGCCGAGGGACTCGACTCGACCGGCGACGGGGGCAGCGGCTTCCAGTGTTGCTGGACCTCGGCGATCGTCCAGGTGACCGTCTCAGAGTAGCCGCCTCGCCGGCTGTTGGCGTAGGCATGCTAGGCGCCGGTCGCGGAGTATCTCCGAGGCTGGCGCCTTTTTTTCTGCGCGGCGGAATAACTGTCGTCGCTCCGTGGTCCATGAGGATGCGCGGGCGAACCCGCGGCCGAGACACGGTTGTGAGAGGTGGCCTACATTGCGGTTCTTGACACGTCAGACGGCGGGCGTCGGCGGCAGGCAGTGCGGTGTCGCGTCTGCCGGTCCGTCGGCTGTCCTCGCCGTCGAGGCTGAGCCGTTGCTGCCGCCAGTGAGACACCAGGTGGATCCGGACCGCGTTCTCGTGGACGAGGCCAACGCCGGGAACCGCGATGCGTTCGAGACCTTGGTTCGGCGATACCAGCACCGGGTGGTGAACTACACTCAGGCGATTGTGCGTGACGCCGGTGAGGCGGAGGATGTCGCCCAGGAGACGTTCATCCGAGTGTATCGATCGCTCGGGCGGTTTAGCGGCGAGAGCGCGTTCAAGACCTGGCTCTACACGATTGCGACGAACACGGCGCGGACCGCGCTCGAACGGCGCGGTCGGCGGGACCGGGTGGGCGACCAGAGTCTCGACGACGACACCCGGAACTTGACGGCTGAACAGGTGCCCGCTGGTGGACCCGATGCGGAAGCGACGCTCGTGACGCGCGACGCAATCGACCGGGCCTTGTCCGAGCTGTCCGCGGAGCTGCGAGTGGCGGTGGTGCTGCGGGATGTCGAGGGACTGGATTACAAGGAGATTGCTGCGGTCACCGGGGCACCGATTGGCACCGTCGAGTCGCGTATCTTCCGAGCCAGACGGCGGTTGCGGACCTTGTTGCAGCCGCTGATGAGCGGGAGTCGGATCCCGTCGCGGAGGCCCGCAAGATGAGGCAGCCGCAGCGCATGAAGGAGGTCGGCCATGTCGTGCGATGACGTTGGACCATTGCTGCTCCGTCGGCTTGACGGGCGGCTTGAGGGTGAGGACTGGCATCGGCTGGAGAGTCACCTGCAACAGTGTGCCGATTGCCGTGAGGAGTTGGAGGCACAGCAGCAGGTGGCCACCGCGCTCGCATCGCGACCGTCGAGCGGAGCGTCGACGGCGTTCGTCAACCGCGTGATGGCGGCGGTCGAACCGGACCGAAGTTGGCTTGATGTGTTGAATTGGCGCGCGTGGACCTTCCGCCTGGTCCCTGTGGCTGCGGCGCTGACGTTGGTCGCGGCGTTGGGTTTCGGTCCGACGGAGGCCGAAGAACCCCTGGAGTTCGTAGACCTCGTCGCCGAATGGGTCGTTGAGCCCGACGCAGAGACCTTGCCGCCGTTCGCGTTGTTCTGGGAGGGCGAGGTGGCTGAAGAGACGCTGCTGGAAGCGGTGTTGACGGCCAGCCCGGACGCACAATGACAAGCATGAGCATGCGCCTGTGGGTCGGTCTCTTCGCGCTCGTCGTCTTCATCGCGGGAGTGGCGGGTGGGGTGGCCCTCAGGCCCTGGATCCCGTCGAGTAGTGAGGCGCCGGGGCCGGAGTTCGGGCGACGAGGTCCGCGCGGCGACCGGCGAGGCGGGCCGCCGACTGGTCGGTTGCTCGAACGGATTGCCGGCGAGATTGATCTGACCGAAGAGCAGAACGCCCGGCTGCGAGAGGTGTTCGACACCCGCGGGCAGCGCATGCGCGAGATCAACGAGCAGGTACGTGGTCTCTTCGAGACCGAGCAGGCTCAGATGAATGACGAGATCGCGGGGATCCTGACGCCGGAGCAGATGGAGATCTTCAGCAACCGGATCGTTCGGATGCGAGGCAGACGCGGCCGTCGTGGCGGTCCAGGTGGTCCGGCATTTCGCGGACAGCCCCGAGAAAACCCCTCCCGCTAGAGACGTCCCGCCGCCAACGACCGGTGGTACTTCTCCGGGTTCAGCAAGGCGCAGGAGGCGCGCAAGACGAGTTTTACCCGGCTGGCGGTGCTCGACCGGCTTGCCCGTCTGCTGCCAGTCTCGACCGTGCCTCGAACGCTCCTGGTGAAAGACCTCCGTGTCTTCTTGCGCGATGTCACGCAGTGGTCGCAGCTCTTGCTGTTGTGCGCGCTGGTGCTGGTCTATCTCTATAACTTCCGGGTGCTCGACCTGGACCGTATCCCGTACATGCGCGGCGTGGTCCGCAACATCTACGCGTTCCTGAACCTGGGTCTGGCCGGTTTGGTGATGTCGACCGTGTGCGTCCGGTTCGTCTTCCCGGCCGTGTCGGCCGAAGGAGCGGCTTTCTGGATCATCCGCACCGCGCCCATCAAGCTTCGCGACTTCCTGTGGTCGAAGTTCTGGACCGGCGTCTTCCCGGTGTTCCTGCTGACCGAGATCTTGACGGTGGCCGGAAATGAGCTGATGGGCATCGACCCATTCTTGAAGGTCGTGACTGCCGGCGCTATCGCGTTCATGACCGTGGTGCTGGTGGGGCTTGCCGCGGGTCTTGGCGCGAGATACCCGCGATTTGACGCCGACGACGCCACCCAGGTGTCAGGGTCCTACGGCGGGGTCATGTTCATGATCGTGGCCGTGTTCTACGTGCTGGTGACGATTGCCCTGATTGGCTGGCCCTCGTCCGTGTACCTGATGGCGACCGTCCGCCAGGTGTCGCTGTCGGCAGGGCAGCAACTGGCGATGGGCGCCTGCTTCCTGACTGGCATGCTGCTGAGCATCGCGACGGGCTGGGTGGGCATGCGGTCGGGTCCGAGCCCTCAACGACATGGGCAGGTGAGCAGCACCCGTCCGCATGGATGGCTGTTAGGCCGGGTCCTGGAACTCACAGGTCACGTGGCTCCCGTCGCAGAACGGAATCGAGCCAGAGGCGCCACACCGACACAGGGTGCACGTGGTGTCCGCCCCGCCATCGGCCCGCTGAACACCGTCGCCAACAAGCTCGGCTGGACCGTCAATCACGAGTGGCCCGTTCGGTTGCACCGTGATCGCGGTTGTCGTGCGCGGGCCGGCGGGTGTCTGCCCTTCGATGGAATAGTTCAATGCGCCTGACGGACAGGCCCGGATCGTCTCGATGACCGCCTCCGCCTCCGCGTTGTCAGGCTGAATCCAGGGCCGCGCGTTCATGTCGAACACCGCGGGGAGACCGGTGACGCAGGCAGCGGCATGCGCACAAATGGTGCGGTTATAGCTGGCCGTCAGCTCTTGTCCCCGGTAGAGGCGGGTCTTCGACGTGGCCACCTGGGCGGCCGTGTCCCCCGTAAAGCCATGCGCCGCGTGCGCGCCGTCGCAGAATGGTTTGCTCGCTGACTGCCCACATCGACACAACGCCATTCGCGGCTGTGGCGGTACCGCTTGTCCGTCGGCGCCGGTCACTCCCGAGATGCCCTCCACGATGTACGGGCCGGCGGGCGCGACGGTGATACGGGTGCGTGTGGTCTCGTCTGCCATGTGCCCACTATACCCGCATCGGGTGGGCCTCAGTGACTGCCAACCCCGGGGGGAAGCAAGTCGCTGTAAACGTTGGTCTTTCTGTTGCGTATGAATAAGATAGACCTTCGTATTCTCGGTGTCACCCAGTCCCTCCGGTTCACGCGCAGTAAGGAGAACCCACGTGAAGACCTCCCATCACACTGGCTTTGCGGTGGTGGCGTTGGCGTCATTGTTGATGCTGACCCCAGCGCCGGCCGTCGCTCAGGACAACGGCGGTTGGACGCACTGGGGCGCAGACGCTTCGAGCAGCCGCTATGCGCCGTTCGATCAGATCGATGCCGACAACTTCACGGACCTTGAAGTGGCATGGGCCTGGCGCGGCGATAACTTCGGCCCGCACGTGTACAACATGATGCGTGCGACCCCCATCTACGCCAACGACACGCTGTACGCCGTAGCGGGCGAGCGGCGTACCGTGGTGGCGATTGACCCGGCGACAGGTGAGACGCTCTGGACGTTCCGCGAGCCATCCACCAAGCGGTGGGAAGATTCGATGCGGAAGAGTTACGGCAAGGGTGTCGCGTACGAGGAGGTAAACGGCGAGGGACGCATCTACATCGTGTCGCCCGCGTTTTTCCTGCACGCGCTCGACGCCGATACCGGGGTCCCGATCGCGAATTTCGGTGAGAACGGCACCATCGATCTGTTGGCCAACTTCGGATACGAGTATCACCCGACCGATGGGCTACCCGCAGACGTCGGATATATCACCAACTCATCGCCTCCGATCGTGACCAACGGCGTGGTGGTGATCGGCAACAGCCACGAGCAGGGCTACCAGCAGACGCGCCGCGAGAACGTGCCCGGTCACGTGCTGGGGTACGACGCCACCAGTGGCGAATTCCTGTGGAAGTTCAACGTCATCCCGCAGTCCGAGAGTGAATTCGGATTCGATACGTGGGAAAGCGATGCGTGGTCCTACACGGGCAACGTGTCTGCCTGGGCACCGCTCTCGGCCGATCCGGAACTGGGTCTGGTGTATGTCGCCACAGACCCCCCGACCAATGACTTCTGGGGCGGGTTCCACCCGGGCGATAACTTGTTCGCCACCACGATACTGGCGCTCGATGTCAGGACCGGCGAGCGTCGGTGGCACTTCCAGACGGTGCACCACGACATCTGGAACTACGACAACCCGACCGCACCGAACCTGGTGGACATCACCGTCGATGGCCAGCGGATTCCAGCACTGGTGCAAACGACGAAGCAGTCGTACGCGTATGTGCTCAACCGGGCGACCGGCGAACCGGTCTGGCCCATTGAGGAGCGTCCTGCGCCTCAGGGGCACGTCCCAGGCGAATGGTATTCACCAACGCAACCGCACCCGACGAAGCCGGCCGCATACGAGATGCAGAACGTCAGCGTCGACGAGTTGATCGACTTCACTCCGGAACTGCGGGCCGAAGCGACCGAGATTCTCGAACGGTATGAGTATGGGCCGCTGTTCACGCCACCGCTGCATCGCGGGAATGACCTTGGCAAGCGCGCGGCCATTCATTGCCCAGGGTCGAACGGCGGGACCAACATCATGGGGGGCTCTTCGATTGACCCCGAGACCGGCATTCTCTACGTCGCGTCGACGAAGGCGTGTTCGGCGCCGATGTTGACCCCCGGACTCGTGGCCGATGCCGAAGACCCGAACCCGATCGGGAAGACCGTCATGGAGTGGGTCGCGGGTCCTGGTGGGGTGCGCGGACCTCAGGGCCTACCTCTGTTCAAACCGCCGTACGCTCGCATCACGGCGATCGACCTCAACACTGGCGAAACGCTCTGGTGGATCCCGAACGGTGACACGCCAGACCGGATCAAGAATCATCCCGCGCTCGAGGGAGTTGATGTCGGCAACACGGGGTCGCCCTCACATCCGACACAAGTCACCACCAAGTCGCTGATGATCTACGGCGAGGGTCGGGGCGGGGCGGCCGTGTTACATGCGCACGACAAGAGAACTGGCGCGCGCATCGGGACGGTGGAGCTTCCGGCCCCCACCAACACCGCCGTCATGACCTACATGCACGACGGTGTGCAGTACATCGTGGCGCCGGTCGGGGGCAGTGCGGGCGGTCGTGGGGGTGGCGGACGCGCCCAGTTCCCCGGCTCGTTTGTGGCGCTCAGGTTGCCTCAGTAGCTCGCCGCGCGGTGCATACAGGCGGCGTCCCGAGTGATCTGGGCGCCGCCTTTTCTTGTGAGACGCCCCCAGAGAATCGCCGCGAGAACTACTGCGGCTCGCTGACCGCGATCGTCAATTCGCGGGTCTCGCCCGCGCCCAACGTGAAGCTGGCGGCGGTCCGGCTGATTCGGTCGAGGAACTCCGGGTTGGTCTCCGAGCCTCGCTCGATCCCTGGCGCGGCAAAGGCCAGATAGTGCTCGGTGGGGAGCCCCCGGACATCGATAGTGCCGTGTTGGTCCGGACGGATGGCTCGGACGAAGCGGGAGGGGTAGGCCCAGCGGGTCTCGTCCGCGGCGAAGATCACCACGCGACAATCGGTGACGGGTCTGCCCGCGTCGTCGACGATCGTGGCGTGGAGTCGGGTCGCGTTGTCGGTGACGACCACACGGAACTCGCCGGTGGCTCGCCCCGCTGGGAGATGGACCGGCTGATCCGTGATGTCCTGACCATTCAGCAACACCGCATCCAGCTCCCAGCCGTCCGGTAGGCCCAGCAGGCGGATGAGTTGGGCGTCGCCCATCCCATGGATCTCAAAGCTCCAGTCCTGCTTGACCTGGCCGATACCGCGCCCAGCGGGGACGCCCACGAGGCCCATCGGCATCGTGAACAGTTGCAGGTCGTCGGGGAGAAACGGCACGTCGATACCACCCGCCACCGCGATCGTACCGGTGGCGGTGGCTCCCGTTGTCGTTCTCAGGACCACCTGCTCTCGGTCACTGCCTGACATCAGCAGATCGGTCATCGCGAACTGGACTGGGCCTTCGGTGGCGGGCGTGTTTGTATACAGGGTGAATTCGCCTGGAGGGACGCCTTCTATGACGAATGAGCCATCCGGTTGAATCGGCGCGCTACGGTTGCGCAGGCCCGACGGACTACGAGCGACGAGACTGACGGACCGCGCGCTGGCCAGGGGGAGTCCACTGGCATCAACGACCCGTCCAGAGACACGTGCCGTGTTGCTGAACGCCAACGAGACGTCAATGCCGAGACGTTCTTGGGCCGCCCGTAGCGAGACGCGCTGAGCCGAGCCGAGGTCGGGTGAGTTGGGATAGTAAGTCGAACCGGATCGTGTGGGATCACCCGGGGTGAGACGCGGCGACGCTTCGACGTAGTAGTCGCCCGGCGGCAGCCCGAACAATCGATAGACCCCGCGATCGTCGGTCGAGTCATCTCGGCCGATCCCGACCATATCCCACCGTCCCGAGGCGAACTGGTACCGCTGCGCCGCAACCCGAACCCCCACGGCCGGTTGACCATGCTGGTCGAAGACGGTGCCGGTGAGCACGGCGCCGCGTGGGAGTTGGAAGTCAACCCCGGTCAGTGTGTCGCCGGCCTCGAGTTGTAGCGGTGTGCCCGGTTCAAACGAGCGAAGCTGTCCATACTGGAGCTGCAGGTAGCCGCCGCGTCGGGCCGTCACCGTGTAGAGGCCCGCGGGCAGGTCCCTGGCCGTGTATCGTCCGTCCGCGTCCGTCCGCGCCGAGGCAGGCACTCGTCCGACCTGGCCGTACACGGTCAGGTCCGCGTCGCTCAAGGGGGTCGGAGGGGAGCCGGTCACGACCCGACCACTAATGCTTGCGGTGCCGGGGTCCGCGTCCCGAGCGGCTCGATCACGGACCTGCCCTGTCGAGACATGCTGGGCCAGTACGACGAGCAGGCCGGCCAAGACGAATCCGGACGCCCGGTTGGGTCGGCGGTCCTGCGAACGTGTGCGAGCCGGGGCTGCACGCCGGCCACACTCGTGCCGCAAGGTCTGCTCAAGCGGGCGCGGTTCGATCACATGGCCCTCGTCATCTTTCAGGCGTCAGCCGTGCTGTGAAGAGAGGGCCATTATATGGCGGCGCGGTCGTAAGTGGCGTGGCTGGCGACCCGCCCGGTTGCGGGAACGGTCGCAGACCGGCATCATGCAGGTTCGACAAGGAGAGCGATGGCACAACGCAAGACGGGCACTGTGGTGGACAAGGAACTGATTACGCCGGGCCTCATGCGCTTCCGACTGGCGCCCGAGGGCGAGAGCCAGTTTCCGGAGTACGAGGCTGGACAATATGTGGTGCTTCGGCGCGACGACTGCAAGCTGACGCGAAAGACCGGCATCGGACAGGACGGCAAGCCGACCTACGAGCCGGAATTCGACCCGTGGGGCCGGCAGACCGTTGGACCGGTGACCCATTCGTATTCGATTGCGTCGGCGCCAGCCGACACGCGGGAGGAGGGGTGGCTCGAATTCCTCGTGGCGCTTCAGGACGGGATGCACGGCCTGCCAGGTCGGTTGAGCGAGGCCCTGTTTGGGATGGGCGACGACACCGGGTGCGACGTGACGTACTACGACCGGATCGCCGGTAACTTCACGCTTGACGCACGGGCTCAGGAGGTCGAAAGCGTGCTCATGGTCGGTACCGGAACCGGCGTGGCGCCGTTCGTGTCGATGCTGAAAGAACTGCAGGCACGGAGCGATGGTAAGGATTCGCGCCGCTACACGCTGGTGCATACCAACCGGACCGAAGCGGAGTTGGCGTACCACGGGGCGCTGTTTGAGATCGAGGCGTCCGGGCGTTTCGATTTTACGTATCTCCCGACCATCAGCCGTCCGTCGCCCGAGATGGCGATCGACTCGCGGATCGGACAGGGGCGAGCCAACAACGTGGTACGCCACATCTACGGCCTGCCTACGGCGGAGGAAGAGAAACAGACGAGTGCCAAGAGCGACGTGTCGCGGGTGGCGGCCGAATTGGCGCTGGCCCGCCTCGTGTACCCGGTCATGCCGCGCCACCTCCGCGTGAGCGATGTCCGCGAGCGGGTGGACCCGTCGACCAGTGTGTTGCTGACCTGTGGCAACCCGGCTTCGATGGCTGACTTGCGTGCCACGGCGGCTCGGCGTGAGATCCGCTTCGAACTTGAGGAGTGGTAGCGCGGCCGACACCCCGGACTGCTAGTCGGTCGCGTCAGGAAAACTCACGCCGTCGATGATCTGCAGACCGCGGTCCAGTGTCTTGTGCACCGGACAGCGACTCGCCACCTGCGTCAAGCGCGCGCGCTGCGCCGCGCTCAGGTCCCCATGTATCGTGACCGTGCTCCGGATCTGCTCGATCACGCCGGTCGCGTCGTCGTCGCAATCGAGGCAATCATCGGCATGCACCCGGTCGAAGTCGAGCTCGACCACGACCCCGGTCAGCGGGATGTCCTTGTGTGTGGCGTAGAGGCGGAGCGTGATCGCCGTGCAGGCCGCCAGACTTCCCAGCAGGAATTCGTAGGGGGTCGGTCCCGAGTCGACTCCCTTGGCCGCCTTCGGTTCGTCGCTGCGCCAGAGAAACTGTCGGCTGCGAATGTCGACCGCGGTGCCATTCTTCAGTGAGGCGGTTACGGTGGCCATACGTGGTTTCCTCGTGTGGTCCTCTCAGCTACGCGGCGCCCGGTCTTCGGGTCCGCTCAGTCGACGATCGCTTGATAGATTAGGCTGCGCAGTCGACCGTGGTCATCAAGACCACCGGCGGGAATCAGCTGGGTCAGATAAACCACCACGAGCTCCTCGGTGGGGTCGACCCAGTAGGTCGAGTGGTAAGCCCCGCCCCATCCGAATTCGCCCTTGGAGCCGGGGAGACCGCGCGCGCCGACGTCCTCGACGATGGAGAACCCCAACCCGAATCCTTGGCCGGTCCGGAACGGTTGGTCGGTGAGATGGTTGGTCGTCATCAGCTCGACCGTCTTGCGGCTCAGTAGCCGCGTGCCCTCCAGCTCGCCGCCGTTAAGCATCATCTGGAGGAACCGCGCGTAGTCGGTGGCGGTGGACAGCAGTCCTGCGCCGCCAGAGAAGCTCTTGCGTGGCCCGTCGGCGTAGGCACCCTGACCCACCATGTGCCCTGGCTCCGGCGCGCGCTCGATGCCGCCGTCGGCCGCCGAGTACACGGTGGCGAGGCGGTCATGTTTCGCGGCGGGCAGGTAGAAATGGGTGTCTACCATCTCGAGCGGACCGAGCACCCGAGCCTGCAGAAACTCGTCGAGCGGCAGCCCACTCACCGCTTCAATCAGAGCGCCGAGGATGTCGGTGTTGTAGCCGTAGATCCACTGCTCGCCGGGGTGGGCGTCGAACGGGAGTGCCGCCACGCGTGCGATGGTGTTGCCCACCGGCTCGTCGCGGTCGGCGAAATACCAACCCTGGATGCCCGCCGACTTCCAGCGGTCGCTGGCCGGACCGCTGCCGTAGCTGACCCCTGACGTGTGGGTCAGCAGTTGGCGAATCGTGACCTGGCCACGCGCGGCGACCACGTCGTAGCCCCCGCCCTCTCGCGCCACGGCGACCTGGGTGGAAGCGAACTCGGGAAGATAGCGACCAACCGGGTCAGAGATCAGGAGCTTGCCTTCCTCCTGCAGCAGCATGACCCCGGTGCTGACGATCGCCTTGGTCTGCGAGGCGATCCGGAAAATGGCGTCCTCGCCCATCGCGGACCCCGACGCGATATCTCGTTTTCCGAATGCATTGAGGTAGGCCACTCGACCGCGCCGGGCCACCAGCGCGACGCCGCCGGCAAGCTTGCCATCGTCGACGTACTCTTGCAGGGCATCGGTCAGCCGGGCGAGCCGGTCGGCCGACAGGCCAACGGCGTCAGGTTCCGCGTGCGGCAGATCTTCGGCCGTATACACCGGCGTGACGACGACGGTGAGAGCCAGCAGGAGCAGGAGTGACGTAGCGCGTCGTGCGGTCATGACATACCTCTGAAGTTGTTGGGATCAACGCAGTATAGCGGCATGACCGAGCCAGCTGCGACTCCTGGGGGGTGGACCCGGCCCGAACGTCCGGAGGGGAGCATCAACCCCCGGCGACGCGTGCGCGAATACTACGCCCGCGACGACGTATGAGAAACCGTGGGCTAGACTCGACCGTCGACATGGACCAAGCACCAGTCATTCCCGTTCGCCACCTGACCAAGCGATACGCCGACTTTGTCGCGGTCAATGACATCTCGTTCGAGGTCCAGCCGGGCGAGATTTTCGGGATCGTCGGGCCGAACGGCGCCGGCAAGACCAGCGCCATCGAGTCGGTCATGGGGCTGCGGTGGCCCTACGCCGGTGAGGTGCGCGTGCTGGGCCTCGATCCCCACCGTCAGCGAACACAACTGGCCGAGCGCATCGGTATGCAGCTTCAGCAGGCTGAACTTCCCAGGCGCTTGAAGGTCCGGGAACTGCTGGACCTGTTCGCATCGTTCTACCAGCACGCGGTCCCGTATGAACCGTTGCTGAAGACCTGGGGCCTCTGGGAAAAGCGCCACAACGTGTTCGAAGCCCTGTCGGGCGGTCAGAAGCAGCGTCTCTTTATCGCGCTGGCCCTGCTGAATGACCCCGAGCTGGTGTTTCTCGATGAATTGACAACCGGGCTGGACCCCCAGGCGCGACGACAAACCTGGGATCTCGTCCGTGACATCCGCGCACAGGGGAAGACGGTCGTGCTCGTCACGCACTTCATGGAGGAGGCGCAAACGCTGTGCGACCACGTCGCAATCGTCGATGGAGGGCAGATCGTGGCCCTAGACACGCCTGACGGTTTGCTCACCCACATCGATCGCGAGCGCGGGGTTGTCTTCGGCCACCAGCCGAAGTTGGCACTGACGTCCCTCGAGGCGCTGCCAGCGGTCGAGCGCGTCGCGCTTGAGCACGGTACGGTGAAGGTCTTCGGGTCGGCCGACGCCCTGATCGACGGCGACCTGGTGGCGGCCGGGAATCGTTGTCACCTGTTCGAGAACGCGAGAGTCACGGGTGGAGTCACGGCCGCATGTGCGACCCTGGATATTCTTGGCGCCGTTGGTCGCGACCTCCGAGGGGCGGCCGGCGAGGTCATGATTGACGGCCACGTGCGCGGGAACGCGCAGATCCGCGCTGACCGACTTGTGCTCGGTCCGCAAGCTCGCATCGATGGCGACCTCGACTACAAGTCGCGAACGCCTCTGAGCCCCGAAGAGGCCGCGCGTGTCGGCGGGACCGTCCTGTTCGACGAGGTCGTGGACGACGACGCGTCGTCTGGCGGCAGGACGGGGGTGCTCCTGTTTTGGCTGTGGCAAACCGCCGCGGCGCTACTGGCCGGTATTCTGATGGTTGCCGTCTTCCGCGGGCTTGTGTCTCATTTGGGCGCCGTACTCGCGGACAACACCACCGTCGGTGCGTTGCTGGGCTTCGCCGCCTTCCTCGTGGTTCCGGCTGGCTCCGTGGTGGCGATGGTCACCATCATCGGGCTCCCAGTCGGCATCGCTGTTGTCCTTCTGTTCGTCGTGGCCCTGTACGCCGCGAAACTCCCGGTGGCGGCCTGGGTGGGCGGGCGACTACTCGCCTTGGCCGGTCGGCCCGCTGCGTCTCCCTATGCCGGGATGGCCCTCGGCATCGTGGCGCTCTATCTGCTGATCGCGATTCCGTACTTGGGGCGCCTGGTCTGGCTGGTCGCCACCTGGCTTGGTCTTGGAGCCATCGTCCTCTCAGGCCGACAATATCTGCAGACGCGGCGTAGCGCTTAGCGGCCGTGGTAGAGTTCCGCTGCATTTTGACCGCCGCTGATTCCGACCGATCTGCGTTGTTCATCGGTCAACCCGAACGGAGAACCAAGTGATGACCGCTCGCACGTTAGCCATAACGCTCATCGTCTGCCTGTGCAGTAGCTTGAGCTTTGCTCAGTCATCGGACACTGACGACACCTATACAGTGCCGAGAACAGAGCACGACCGACCCGACTTTCAGGGCGTCTGGAGTACCAGATTCAATACCATGTTAGAACGCCCAGCAGGCCTCCCTCTCGTACTGTCGCCTGAGCAGGCGGCTGGATTCGCCCAAGCGATCGCGAGTGGCGGAGAAGACAATATCGATCCCGATATTGACAGATTCGGATCGCCGGTTCTGGCCGTGGTCGATGGTGAATATCGTAGCTCCGTCATTGTCCACCCGACCGATGGTGTTCTGCCCTACAACGAGCTCGGTGCTCAAAGGGCCGCCCACAACTACTTTGGGGGCGTAGGCTACGACGGTCCAGAGCAGAGGCCTGGCGTGGAGCGCTGCACAGAAGCGTGGGGGTCTCCGCCCATGCGTGCGTTCATGTATCAGTTGTTCCATGGCTTCCTGCAGACCGCTGATACGATCGCGATCGTAAGTGAGGAAGTTGCACCGCTACGTGTCATTCATATGGATGGCCAGAGTCGTCCAGATGCCATCAGAGGCATTGAAGGACACTCTGTTGGGCATTGGGAGGGTGACACCCTGGTGGTCGCAACCACTCACTACAGTGATGTCAATCCGGAACGTGCCACCATCGGTCGTCCCATGCTAATAAGTAGTGAAGCCCGCGTCATCGAGCGCTTCACGCGGACGTCCGAAACTGAGCTGAATTATCAGTTTTCCGTGGATGATCCCAAATATTACACGGAGTCGTGGCGCGGCGAGTTTTCATTCACCCTGGAAGATAGTGACCATATTTATGAATATGCGTGCCATGAAGGCAACTACAGCATGGTAGGTGCGCTTCGTGGTGAAAGGGTCATCGAAGCCCAAGCCGATCAAGAGAAGAAGCCCTAATCGACACTGCTAGCGTCGCAGTGTCGCTGGGGGGCGTCTCGGCGCGTCATCGCGCGCACATGGCCCAGTTGCGCACCATTCCGGGAACCAAGAACATCACCGACGATTGGGGTGTGCGCAGCAAGAAGCTGGTCATCGACGTCGACCAGCCACGTGCGAGGCGGGCCGGGGTCACCAATCAGGACATCGCTATTTCGTTGCAGACCGCGTTGAGCGGATTCGAGACGACGCAGTATCGGGAGCGAGACGAGATTATCCCCGTGACGCTTCGATCCTCGATTGCGAGCCGAACGGACTTGACGAAGCTGGAGAGCCTCAACGTCTACGCCCAGAATACTGGGGAGTCCGTGCCGCTGAGTCAGGTGGCCGATGTTGTTGTGGTCTGGGAGCCATCGCAGGTCTTGCGGCGCAACCGCCTCAAGACGGTGACCGTATCGTCGGACCTGGACCCGGGCGTGACGCCTAGCCAGGTCGTGGCCGCGTTGCGTCCGTGGCTGGCCGAGGAAGCACGACGTTGGCCGCTCGGGTATCTGTGGGAGTTTGGTGGCGAAGAGGAGACCTCGGTTCGGGCGAACCAGTCCATTGCGGCCCAGATGCCGATCGCCGTGCTGATCATCGTGTTGCTTCTGGTTGTGCAGTTCAATTCGGTACGACGGACCGCCATCATCTTGCTCACCATTCCGCTTGGGGTTATCGGCGTGGTCATCGGACTGCTGATCGCCAAGTCGTATTTCGGCTTCATGACGCTGCTCGGCATCATCGCCCTGGCCGGCATTGTCATTAACAACGCCATCGTGTTGCTCGACCGTATAGGGATCGAGATCGAGGAAAATGGCCTGTCTGAGGACCGGGCCGTGGTGGAGGCGGCGCAACGCCGCTTTCGGCCGATTCTCTTGACGACCGCGACCACGGTGGCAGGGCTGCTGCCGCTCTGGTTTGGCGGTGGGCCGATGTATGAGCCGATGGCCATCGCCATAATCTTCGGATTGATCTTTGCCACGCTGTTGACCCTCGGGGTCGTGCCAATCCTCTATTCGCTGTTCTTCCGTGTGAGCTTCAAGGGGTTCGTGTACTGACCCCCACCGTCCCCACGAGATCCCGTCCAGGGGGGCTCTGGCGCACGACGGCGGGTGTGCTGATCGCGAGCATGCTGGTGATCGGCATCGCCAGTACGCTGTGGCCGGTCGTGCCGGCCGTGCTGGCCGCCGTGCTGGCGTGGTCCGCCCTGGCGTTGCTGTGGCCGCGCCTCGGTGGTCCGCAGCGCGTACAGGCGGTCACGCTGTCCGCCATGGGGATCGTGGCTCTTGCGTGGGGTCTGTGGCGCGGAGCGTCCCTCGACATCGGCAGCGTGCTGGGACAGAACCAGGCGATCTTGTCGATGCTGGCGTCCATTACGCTCCTGCGCGTGTTGAATCCGCCCGTCACAGAGGGTGAGTCGGAGCTGCCCCGCGGTCGCGGAACCTACCTGCGGAGTATGGTGGGCGTGCATGCCTTCGGCGCGGTGATCAACATCTCGGCCCTGATTATCATGGCTGACCGCCTGGCTCGGTCGGCCCCGCTACAGATGAATCAGGGGCAACTACTCAGTCGCGCGTTCACGGCGGTTGCGTTCTATTCACCGTTCATCGGTGGGGTCGCGTTGGCCCTGGACTACACGCCCGGCTCCAGCCCACTCGTGATGATGTTGTTCGGTTTTCCCCTGTCTCTGACTGCCTTGGCGCTGCTCAGCTGGTATGCCCTGAGCGGCCGGGTTGAGGACATCGACAACTTTCGCGGGTACCCGGTGCATCTCGAGAATCTGTGGCTGCCGTTGGTACTCGCCACCGTCGTGCTGCTGGGGTACAGCGTGACGACGGACTACTCGGTGCTGACCCTCATCACGATGCTGACCCCTGTGGTCGTCGTGGTGGCGCTCCTGGCGCAGGGCGGCCTGCCACGTCTCCGCCGTTCGGGTGTCGACTATGTCTGCGCGCGCCTCCCGGAGATGGGCGGCGAACTGGCTCTGTTTCTGGCCGCCGGCGTGCTGGGGGCTGGGCTGGTGACCGCCTTTGCCGCCGCCGACGGATGGACGCCGTTTCAGCGGTTCGATGCGCTCAACGCGAGTGTCCTGCTGGTCGGCTTCTTACTGACGTCGTTGTTCTGCATTCACCCGGTGGTTGTGGTCAGCGTCGCGGTGCCGCTGGCCCAGGCGACGAGTCCGGACCCGACCTTTCTCGCCCTGACGATGGCGATGGGGTGGGGGCTGGGCTGCGCGGTGAATCCGATGTCCGGGACGAACCTGGTGCTCGGCACGCGCTATGGCGTCAACAACTGGGCGATTGCGCGCAGCAACGTGGCGTTCAGTGCGACGTTGTACGTTCTTGCGGTTGGGTTGTTGTTCCTCTACGAACGTACCGTCATCTGATCCCTGGGACGTCGCTCGCGAGCGGCTTCAGATCCCCCAGCAACGTTGGGATCAGCTCCGAGACCGTCGGGTGGATGTGTACCGCTCGTTGAATCACGGTGTACGGCGCCTTGGCGTACATGATATCCAGCAGGCAGTGGACGACTTCATCGCCGCCGACGCCGAGTATCGCGGCGCCGAGGATCTGCTCGGTCTCGGCGTCGACGAGCACTTTCATGAAGCCCTGTGTCTCGCCTTTCTCTACCGCGCGACCGACGCGGGTCATTGGTCTGGTGGCGACCAGCGCCGGCCGGCCAGACGCACGCACCTGGGCTTCTGTCATGCCGATTCGCCCCAGCGGCGGGTCGATGTAGAGCCCGTAGCAGTCGATGCGATCCGTCACGCGGCGTGGGTCGCCGCGCAGCAAGTTGGCCGCGACGATCTCGTAGTCGTTGTACGCGGTGTGGGTGAATGCCCCGCGGCCATTGCACTCGCCCAAAGCCCAGACGCCGGGCACGTTCGTCTGCAACGCATCGTCCACCTGGATGTGCCCTCGCGCGTTGTGGTCGAGACCCGCCGCGTCCAATCCGAGGTCATCGGTATTGGGGCGCCGGCCGACCGCCAGTAGCAGGTGCGACCCCTCGACGTTGGGCCCGCCCTCCGCGCAGGCGACACCCACCTCAATGCGGTTGTCCTGCGGCTCGACTGCGAGACACTCGGCGTTCAACCGTACCGTCACGCCTTCCGCTTCCAGAATCTCCTGTACCGCACGTGAGACATCTTCGGACTCCCGCCGAATGAGCCGGTTGCCCATTTCGATCAGGGTGACCTGGCTGCCGAACCGCCGATACATCTGTGCGAACTCGAGTCCGATATACCCGCCGCCAATGATGACCAGATGCTCCGGCAGCGTGTCGAGACGCATGACCCCTGAATTCGTGAGGTAGTCGACCTGGTCGAGGCCTGGTAGCGGCGGTATGTACGCCCGCGCTCCACCCCTTCGTTCGAGCGGCGTATGATCTCGTCTTTCCGCGCCCGGACGCGGGCCATGTCGACCCGAACCTCACCGTTGATCACGACGCCGTAGTCCGCGGCCCGGCGGGCGATATGGGCGGCGCGCGCGCTCGCGACCAGTGCCTTGGTCGGAATACAGCCGACGTTCACGCAGGTGCCGCCGAAGCGGTGGCGCTCCACGATAGCCACGCGTTTCCCGGCGCCCGCGAGGTCCGCCGCCAATGTTGGTCCCGCTTGACCCGTCCCGATCACGATTGCGTCGTAGGCCTGCGTCACGTGTTACCTCCAGTGCTGCGCTGCTGGCGGGCGAAGGCGCGGAGGTCGGTGACGTGGTCGAATTCGTCCACGATCTCTTCTCCGAGAATCTCCTCCAACACATCCTCCAGCGTTACGATGCCGCTGACCGTGCCGAACTCGTCAGTCACCACCATCAGGTGCTGATGTTGCTCCAGGAACGCACGAAGGAGCTTGTCCAGTCTGGCCCCTTCGACCACGAAATGGACCGGTCGCATCAGCTGGTCGAGCGTGGTGTCGAATTGATCTTTCGCGGCGGCCTGCAGGATGTCGCGACGATGGATGATGCCCACGACGTCGTCGGGGTCGTCGTCGTAGACCGGCACACGGCTGTGGCGCAGGAGTTGGTCGTTGGCGGCGGCGTCCGCGAGACTGGTACTGGTGGGAAGCCTGAACAGGACCGTTCTCGGGGTCATGATCTCTGCCGCGGTTTTGCCTTCGAGCGACAGCACATTGCTGATGACGTCCGCCTCGTGTGGCTTCAGGTCGCCGGACTGTAAGCCGCGTCGCACCATGAGCAGCAGATCTTCATCGGCGACGCGTTCGGCTCGGTGACCGGAGGCGATGAGTCGGGTAACCCCTCGGCTGAGCCAGATGACCGGCGCGAAGAGGACGACGAGTATTTCGATCGGCCGGGCCACGGGGCCCGCCAGGCGCCGAGCGTACATCACACCTGCCGTCTTGGGGATAATCTCCGAAAACAGCAGGATCGCCAGGGTGAACGCGGCGGAAAAATAGCCGATCGACACCGAGCCCAACACCCGTCCGGCGATCGCGCCAGCCAGCGCGGCCCCGCCGGTGTTGGCCACCGTGTTCAACGAGAGAATGGCGGCGATGGGGCGGTCGACGTGCGACCGCAACCGCCGGAGAATGGGGCCGCTGGGTCGCCCGGCGTTCTCGAGCGCGTCAATCTCCGCGAGCGGGAGCGAATAGAGGACGGCCTCGAAAAGGGAGCACGCGCTGGAGGTCAGCACGACGAGCCCCACAACGACAACTAGTTCGAGCATGACCGTATGGTCTGGCCTCTACCCTGTTCGATGCAACCCGAGACGGGTGGGGCCGCTCCCCGACCCCACCCGTCCTCTCACCTTTCGGGCCCGTTTACCTCGGTCCTTCGAGATACCGCATCAGCTCGCTGTCAGTCCCGAGAATGAAGTACGTGTCGGAGCCCAGCGTCTTCTCGTAGGTCTCCAAGGACTTGGTGAACGCATAGAACGACGCGTCGCTGCCATATGCCTCGGCATACACCTGTGTGGCCTCGGCGTCAGCGGTGCCGCGCAGTTCCTCGGCCGACCGAAACGCTTCAGACTGAATCCGCGCCAAGTCCCGTTCTCGTTCACCCTGGATACGCGCTGACTCACCTTGTCCTTCAGACCGGAATTCTGAGGCGATCCGCTGGCGCTCGGCGATCATGCGGGCGAACACGTCCTGCTGGACTTCCGCCACGTAGTTGATCCGCTTGAATTGCAGGTCCAGCAGCTCGATACCGAGATCACCTACCGCCGCCGCCGCTGCGGCCAGGATTTCTTCCGTGATCTCTTTACGTCCGATACTGATTGGTACCAGGACCTCCGCCTCCTCAAGACCGGTCGTGGCGGTGTCGAGTGGTTCCCGGTTGCTCGTGCGGACGATCTCGATCAGGTCGTGACGAGCCACGGCGTTTCGTGTCTCGCCATCGAGAATGTCATCAAGCCGCGACTGGGCTCCTCGCTCATCACGCAGTCGCTGGAAGAACAGCAACGGGTCGGTGATATGCCACCGTGCGTAGGTATCGACCCAAATAAATCGGCGGTCTCGGGTCGGGACCTGGTTTCGGAACCCGTCCCACTCCAGGAACCGTCGCTCAAACATGTTGGCGGTCTGGATGAACGGCAGCTTGAAATGGAGTCCCGGTTCGGTGACCGGCTCACCCACCGGTTCACCGAACTGCGTAATGATGGCCTGGTCGACTTCGCTCACGGTGTACACGGAGCCACCGAGCACGAACAGGACGATCAGCAACAGCACAATTAAGACGGGTTGACTGCGGTTCATTGACCACCTCCTGCCTGGGCGCCGGTTAGAGCGCTGGTCACGGAGCGGGCTCCGCCGTCAAGGGACAGTAGCGGCAGCACGCCGTTCGCGCCTTCGGCGACAAAGACCTTGCGTCCGACTTGCGGCAAGATTCGTTGCATGGTTTCCAGATACAGCCGTTGGCGTGTCACGTTTGGCGACTGGCGGTAGGCGGTCTCCACCGCGGCGAAGCGTGCCGCCTCGCCCTGGGCCCGATTGACGCGGTCCAGCGCGTAGCCCTCGGCCTGCAGAATGGTCTGCTCTGCTTCGCCGCGGGCACGCGGGATGACCGCGTTGTATTCGGCCAGGGCCACGTTGATCAGCTGGTCGCGTTGCTGCTGGGCTTGACTGACTTCGTCCCACGACGGTTTCACCGGATCTGGTGGATTGACGTCCTGGAGCACCACCTGGTCGATGGTGATCCCCATCTGGTACTGGGTCGTCATTTCTTGCAGTCGGGCTTCGACGGCCGACTCGATCTCCTGGCGTCCCACGGTCACGACCTCGGTGACCGTGCGGTCGCCGACCGTCTCCCGCATGACCGCTTCCGTCATGGCCCGGAACGTCTCTTCCAGGCCTCGAACCCGGAAGAGATACTCGTAGGGATCGGACACGCGGTACTGCACGATCCACTCGACGACGGCGACATTGAGGTCTCCGGTGAGCATCACCGACTCCTCTCCGAGCTGGCCGTCCCGGTCCGCGTATTCAGTACGCACACCGGCGTCCGTTGTTCGGAATCCGAATTCCTGCTTGAGTTGTCGCTGAACCGGGACCCGCAGCATGTCCTCCGCGAACGGAATCTTGAAATGTAGCCCTGGTTCAGTCGTGCGTACGTATTTTCCGAATCGCAGCACGACACCCACTTCCTCGGGCTCGATCTGGTAGACCGCGCCGAGCATTCCCACGAGTACGAATAGGGCCGCTATGCCAGCCGCCGCGGTGCGCCACGGAATCTTGGGCACCTTGAATTTACTCACGTCAACGACGCGAAATTGTTCGTCCATTGTTTCTCCTTGTTTCGCCTACTCTAGCTCCAAATCCGCGCAGCCGTCCGTGGCTCCCGATTTCGTGGTCTCCTGATGTACTACGCCACGAAGGGCGTATTGATTCATCGACGGCGCCACGATCCCGTGGCGACAGGGTGGTATTCAGATGCGGTGCCCCGATCGCGAGGCTCCTTGTTCGGGGAGCGGTGTGCCTGGGCCGGCCGTCACTTCTTGGTGAAGGCCTCCCAATCGCGAGCGGTGCCTGGGGCGCGGTCGCTGTGCTGCATGGCCTGCATCCAGCCGGGGTATTCCGGCGCCAGCGCGCTGACCGTGTTCAGGCGGTCCAGGTCATCGTTCGTGAGCGTCACGTCGATCGAGCCGAGATTGTCGTTGAGCTGGTCGAGTCGTTTGGCGCCGATGATGACACTGGTGACCGCCGGCTGATGCAGAAGCCAGGCGAGCGCGATGTGGGCCACCGACACGTCGTGGGCGGTGGCGACGTCTCGCATGACGTCGATGATGTCGTAGCCGCGGTCTTTGTTCACCGGCGGGAAGTCGAAGGCGACCCGGCGCGCGTCGGGATCCGATTCCGCGTCCCGCGTGAACTTGCCCGACAGGAAGCCACCGGCCAGCGGGCTCCACGGCAGCACCGCGATCTGCTGGTCTTCCACCAGCGGGATGATCTCGCGTTCAAGCTCGCGTCCGGCGATTGAATAGTAGGACTGGGTGCTGATGAACTCGGCGAGTCCTCGCTGTCTGGAAACCCCGAGCGCCTTCATCAGCTGCCACGCGGCCAGGTTCGAACACCCGATGTAGCGCACCTTTCCCGCGCGCACGAGTGCATCGAGCGCGTCCAGCGTTTCTCCGATGTCGGTCACCGGGTCGTGCCCGTGAATCTGATACAAGTCGATGTAGTCGGTGCCCAGTCGCCGCAGGCTGTCGTCGCACTGCTGCATGATGTGCACGCGCGACAGGCCGATCTCGTTCGGCCCGTCTCCCATCCGCCCGCGAACCTTCGTGGCTACGATCGAATCACGCCGCCGCGCGCCCAGGGCCTTCCCGAGCATCTCCTCCGACGTGCCGGTCGAGTAGACGTTTGCGGTGTCGAAGAAATTGATTCCGGCATCGAGCGAGCGATGCACCAGGGCATCCGCTTCGGTCTGTCCAAGCGTGCCGATCGCCTTGAACAGGCCAGTGCCGCCGAAGGTCATCGCGCCGAGACACAACTCGGAGACATAGATGCCGGTATTTGCGAGCCGTCGAAACTTCATGTCTATTGCGCTCCCCACTGCTGGATCACCCAATCACCGCCCTCATCGAGTGGGGCGACCCCCATCCTGAAATGGCCGACGCCGTCGAGGGGCAGGAACGAGACGTTCTGGCCCCGCGCTTCCATCTCCGTCGCCAGCTCTTTCGCGGGGCCGAACGGCACGAGCTCATCGTCACGCGCGTGAATGATGAACACCGGCATGTCGCCGACCTTGGCGGCGTCATCCGAGTTCGACCGGGCCGCCATCGGGATCGCGGCCGTGAACAGGTCCGGGTGTCGCGAGGCCATATACCAGGTGCCTCGGCCCCCCATGCTGAACCCGGTGACGAGAATCCGTTCCGTGTCGATGGTGGCGCGGCCCTGGACGTCCTCAAGCAGCGCCAGTACGGCTCGCTCTCCCGCATCGTTGTCCCAGCCGCGGCTCGGCGCGTCTGGAGACACGATAATCGCGCCCCAGTCCTGCAGGGCCGGGGCGACAATGCCGCGCAGGAACTGGGCACCGTAGCCGGCCCCGGTGGAACCCCCAGGGTGCAACGCCAGCACCAGCGGCCTCGGCTCGTCAGGGTCGTAGTCTCGCGGCACCCAGATGCCGAAGGTCACGGTCCCGACACCCTCGACCTCAATCGAGGCGTTGCGGAGCCCCGACTCGAGCTGTTCCAGGGGTGGCTGCGCGAGTGTACCGAGGAGCGCCGTCGTCAGAAGCCAGTGCATAGTGTCGTCTCCGGAAGGAACAGTCCTCGGTTGAGTGACCAACCATCATTATAATCGTGGTCAGATGACGGTTCGTACTCGCTTCGCACCAAGCCCCACGGGCTATCTCCATATCGGCGGCGTTCGCACGGCCCTGTTCAACTGGCTGTTCGCGCGGCGGCACGGGGGCCAGTTCCTGTTGCGCATTGATGACACGGATGCGCAACGCAACCTGTCCGAGGCGCTCCAGCCAATTCTGGATGGGTTTCGTTGGCTCGGCCTCGACTGGGACGAGGGCCCCGAGGTCGGGGGGCCATACGCACCCTACTACCAGTCGCAGCGTGCCGATCAACACCGCGCAGCGGCTGAACGGTTGCTGGCGAGCGGAGCGGCGTACCGCGACTACGCGACCCCCCAGGAGATTCAGGCGGAACGCGAGACGGCCCAACAGGAAAAGCGACGCTTTTTATACAGTCGCCGTTGGATGGCCGAGACTGCGGCTCAGGCCGCGGCCTTCGAGTCTGAAGGACGTCGTGGCGCGGTGCGGTTGAAGATGCCCCGTGAGGGGACCTGCGCGTTCCACGATTTGGTCAGGGGCGACGTCGAATTTGAGTGGGCGCTGGAACAGGACCATGTCGTGCAACGAGCCGACGGGTCCTGTCTGTATCACCTGGCGAGCGCGGTCGACGACCACGACTTCGAGATTACGCATGTGATCCGCGCGGTCGAACATCTGTCGAACACGCCGCGTCAGATATTCATCGCCACGGCCTTGGGATATGACCTCCCGACATTCGCGCATCTACCGTATGTGGCCGAGCCAGGGAGCGCCGAGAAACTCAGCAAGCGGAAGCTGAGTAAGTACTTGAAGAACCACGAGTTCAAGAAGGCCTACGACCACGGCGCCGCCATCGCCGGGGCGCTGGACCTGCCTGTCGCACCAGAGGCGTTCAGCCCCGTGGTGGTCGATTTCTATCGCGACATCGGGTACGAACCAGATGCGCTGGTCAATTACTTGCTGCTCCTCGGGTGGTCACTGGACGACCACACCGAGACGTTCTCGCGCGACCAGATGATTGAGCACTTTTCACTCGAACGCGTGAACCGGTCGCCCGCCAGTTTCGACCCTCAAAAACTTCTGGCCTTTCAGGAACGCCGGATGCAGGCTCTGTCACTGGAGTCGCGTGTCGAGCGGGTGCTGCCGTTTGCCGAGCGCGCCGGGTTTATCGATTCGCCGCCGGCTGAGGCGCAGCGAGCCCGGGTCGCCGAGGTCGTGCGGGCGGCCGACGCGCGGCTGAAGGTGGCTGGCGACATCCTCGACTACCGGGAATTCTTCCAGGCCGACGCCGAGGTCGCGTACGATGAAAAGGCGTTTACCAAGCGGGTCCGCAAGGTCGGCGTCGAACCGCTGTTGCGGCGGTTTCGCGATCGGTTGGCGTCGCTTGATCCGTTCGATGCGGAGAGCGCTGATCGGGCCATGCACGACTTTGTCGAGACTGAAGGCATCGGCATCGGACAGATCATTCACGCCGTTCGTGTCGCGGTGACCGGAAAGGCCGTCGGATTTGGCCTGTTCGAGGGTCTGGCGATCCTCGGCCGCGACGCCTGTGTGGCGCGAATCGATCGTGCCCTCGAACAACTCGTCGCGTGAAGACCCCCATTCGTTAGCGCGCAGGAAGACCCACAATGCCCACCGACACGGGAGCAGGCGGAGAGACGGAGACCAGCGGACACGACTTTGTTCGCCAGATCGTGGCGGAGGAGCGGTTGGCCGGGAGGCACGGGGGCCGCGTCCACACGCGGTTTCCGCCCGAGCCGAATGGCTACTTGCATATCGGCCACGCCAAATCGATGTGCCTCAATTTTGGCCTGGCGACCGAGCACGGCGGATTGTGCAACCTGCGGATGGACGACACCAATCCGACCACGGAGAGTGTCGAGTATGTCCGGGCCATCGAGGACGACGTGCGCTGGCTTGGGTTTGAGTGGGGCGATCGCCTCCTCTATGCGTCCGACTACTTCGAACCGTTGTATGCGTTTGCGTTGCAGTTGATCAAGGCCGGCGATGCCTATGTGTGCGACTTACGGGGTAAGGACGTCAGCACGTATCGTGGGTTGTGGAACGAGCCTGGCCGTAACAGCCCGAACCGCGACCGCACCGTCGATGAGAATCTGGACCTGTTTGCCCGGATGCGGGCCGGTGAGTTCGAGGACGGGTCGCGCTCGCTGCGAGCGAAAATCGACATGGCGTCGCCCAACATGAACATGCGCGACCCCGCGATATACCGGATCCGGCGGGTGCCGCACTATCGGACGGGCGACACGTGGTGCATCTATCCGATGTACGACTTCACCCATCCGTTATCGGACGCGCTCGAAGGTATTACCCAATCGTTGTGCACACTCGAGTTTGAGGACCATCGGCCCCTGTACGACTGGTTTCTGCAGCATGTCGATGTGCCCGCTCAGCCCAGACAAATAGAATTCGCGCGGCTGAACCTCAGCTACACGGTGCTCAGCAAGCGAAAGTTGCTGGAGCTCGTGGAAGAGGGGCGCGTCGCCGGTTGGGATGACCCTCGCATGCCGACGCTCGTCGGACTTCGCCGGCGTGGATATACGCCGGAGGCGATCCGTGATTTCTGCGACCGGATCGGCGTCGCCAAGTCGAACAGCATGATCGCGGTCGCACAGCTGCAGGACGCGGTGCGACAAGACCTGAACAAACGGGCACCCCGGGTGCTGGGGGTCCTGCGACCGCTCAAGGTCGTGATCGAAAACTACCCTGAAGGCCAGGTCGAGCAGGTCGAAGGGGTGAATAACCCCGAAGACGAGACGATGGGCACACGGCAATTGCCGTTCTCGCGCGAACTCTATGTCGAGCAGAGTGATTTTCGCGAGGATCCGCCGAAGAAGTATTTTCGCCTGGCACCGGGGCGCGAAGTGCGATTGCGCTACGCCTACTTCATTACGTGCCGCGAGGCGATACACGATCCCGAGACGGGTGAGGTCGTGGAGCTACGCTGTACCTATGACCCCGAAACGCGAGGCGGATATGCCCCAGACGGGCGCAAGGTGCGTGGCACCATCCACTGGGTGTCGGCGGCCCATGCCGTCCTGGCCGAAGTGCGGCTGTATGACCACCTGTTCGCCAAGCTCAATCCGGAGGATGTGGCGGAGGGTGGCGACTACAAAGACGCGCTGAATCCAGATTCGCTCGAGACCCTGACAGACTGTCGGGTGGAGCCCGGCGTGCTCGGCGCCGAGCCGGGCACGCGGTATCAATTTGAGCGGATGGGCTACTTTTGCGTCGATGCCGATTCGAGTTCCGATCGACTGGTCGTGAACCGCACCGTGACCCTCCGCGATGCGTGGGCCAGAATTGAGAAGGCGCAGGCTGGGGGCTAGCCTGCTTTCCTGGCGTCCCAGGTGCCCCCACCTGCCTCACCGTAATCGCAGGTGCCCTTCATGGCGTCACCCGAGATGGTACCTGTGTAGGTGGCCGATCCTACGCCCTCGGCGCCAAACGTGAACTCGATGGTGTCTCCCGTCACCGTTCCAGTCAGTGGGGCGCTACCGAAGGTCCCTTCGTAGGTGCCGGTAATCTTGTCGCCATCCTGTGTGAACACGAAGGTCGGCTCGCCTGAACCAATGTCCAGTTCGACGACCGCGTTCCAGGTGCCGCTGACATCCGTCTGCGCCGACGCGGGCGCGGACACGAGCGCGGTGAGTACGACCGCCACGGCAAGTATGTGTTTCAGCATCGAGTGTCTCCTAGTTGCTGGGGCGTTCTTTGGCCAGCGTTGCGCGCCAGTCTGATACCGCTTTTTCGTTGTGCGGCGTAGCTGGTTCCTCTTCGAGCACGATTTGTCCGCTGCCGTAGGGGTACCCGTAGAAACGCTCGTTGGCATCGCGGTCCGCTTTGAGCGTCGAGCCTTTCAGCGTCACACCTGCGAACAGTCCTCGAGTTCTCGAGTAGCTCACGATTTCCGCCCGCAGGTAGAGGTCCGTGGTCGCTTCGGCGTCCCGGCCAACCGGCCCCACGACCGCCGAGGCGTCGCCACCGAATTTGAACTCGTTCTTCAGCAGCTTCTCGAGGCCCTTCCGGTTCATGATCACCAGCACGAGGTCTACGGTCTGGCCACCGATCTGCAGGCCGAAACTTCCGCCTGTGAGCGTCAAGAACGCCGGTTGGGACCAGGCGCCGTCTTCGGTCCGCGCGCTGATCACGCCCTTGCCACGATGTCCACCGAAGATGAACCCGGCCTTCACCGTGTTGGGGATGATCGCCACCGCCTCGGCTTTTTCCAGGATCGAGCGTGGAATCGCATTGTCCGGTGCGTCCATGATCTCCTCGAATACCGTCGTGGCTGATTCGAGGCGCTCCAGCTCATCGTGTTGGGCGAGGGCCGGTGCAGAGCCCAGGAAGAGGAACAGGATGCTCGCTGCTGTCAGTAGTGCGGTATATCGAATGTGCATGTAGCCCTCGCAAGGCGCTGGCACGCCATAGTCCCGATCTCCAGTATAGGCGCCCTTCGCCGGCGCCGACACGTCGCACACCCTGGGAGACGGAACGTGGGTCGGTGATGTTCACCACGACGGGACGGTCATACCCGCACCGGCGCCGGTTGTGGCCCTACCGCGACGGGAGGCTGGTCTCGAATTCCCCTGACTGAATGAGATTCATGATGGCCTCCGCATGGCGTCCTCGGGAGATCTCGCGCAGATATTCTCTGGATCCGGCCGAGTCGGGCGTGCGCTCCAGGATACCGGCATAGAAGGCCTCGAGGAGATCCGCCGGTTGGGATCGGCTGCGGATCTCGTTGAACTCCCGGCTGATGGTCAGCGAGCTGACCTGGCCAGCCAGATTGCCGGCTTGCACGTCGGCGACGGCCGCGGCGCGCGAACCCCGGTCCACGCCCCGCTGCAGGATCGCCCGATACAGCCGCTCGACCACTTCTTCCGCCTGGCGGCGAGTGTAGCTGCCGGTACCCATCCCGGTTACATCGAATTCAAGCACATGCTCAAGGTTGAGGTTCCCAGGGACGTACAGCACCACCTGGCACCGACCACGACCGCGTCCAGCGGTAAATTCGAGATCTCCCGAATAGGTCTCGGACAGCGAGACACGGCCGTCGCACTCGCGCTCCAGCTCCACGCCCATCTGGAATCGATCCGTTGGGAAGCGCCGTCCGCGCTGATCGTAGGGGTCGACTTGTACCGTGAATGACTCGCGCGGCCCTAGCTCGATGCGCCCGCGTCGCAGCTCGCGGGGGCGCTCTCCATTCAACGCACCGGCGAGTTCCAACTCGACCACCACCGGTTCGCGCCAGTCGTCGAATGGGCCCTGAGCCGTGGCCGGGGTCGCGACCGAGAGTCCGATCAGGCCGGCGAAGATCAGCGCCAGCAGACGATGCCTCATTGATGTCGATGTTTCATTTTGTTGTGTTCAAGGTGGGGCTGTGGGGCCTGCCTCGCGGCGTTGGCAGCGCCAGACGAGAATCATACCTCGGGGTACAATCGCGGCTCGGTCGCCGATCGTGGTTCGGCGGTGCGCCGAGCGCAACGGCGCGCGTCTTTGGCACCGGAGCCTGTTCACCGTCCTACGAAAGGACCCTTATGTCGACACCAGTCAACCGTCAAGTTCTGCTGAATGCCCATCCGGTGGGAGCCCCGGTCGAGACCGATTTCGCCCTGGTGGAGAGTCCGCTTCCGGTGCCCGGCGAGGGCGAGTTGCTGATTCGGACGATCTATCTTTCGCTTGATCCATACATGCGTGGACGGATGAATCCTGGCCCCTCCTACGCCAAAGGTGTCGAGGTGGGCGAGGTGATGACCGCCCAGACCGTCGGCCAGGTGGTGGCGTCCAACCATGGCGGATTCGCGGAGGGTGACTTCGTCCTCTCAGGCAACGGCTGGCAGGAATATGCCGTGTCGGACGGGCAGGGCGTGCGGACCTTGGACCCGTCCGTTGCACCCATTTCGACCGCGGTCGGCGTGCTTGGCATGCCTGGGATGACCGCGTACGTCGGGTTGTTGGATGTTGGCGAACTGAAGGCCGGCGACCAGGTGGTGGTGTCGGCGGCGTCCGGCGCGGTTGGGGCGGTGGTGGGCCAGATTGCGAAGATCAAAGGGTGTCGCGTGGTAGGAATCGCCGGCGCGCAGAAGAAGTGCGACTACGTGACCGGCGAGCTCGGTTTCGATGCCTGTGTCAGTCACTACAGCGACACTCTGGACGATGACCTGCGGGCGGCCTGTCCGGATGGGATCGACCTCTATTTCGAGAACGTCGGTGGGAAGGTGTTCGACGCGGTGGTCCCGCTTCTGAACGACTTCGCCCGTATGCCCGTGTGCGGGCGCATCGCGAACTACAACATGACCGAGCCGCCGGCAGGGCCCAACGAGGTGCCCAGATTGATGGGGCTGGTGCTTGTCCACCGCGTCATGATTCGGGGGTTCATCGTCTTCGACCATGTGGCCCGCCAACCCGACTTCATCAGGGATGTCGGCGGCTGGATCCGGTCCGGCGAGTTGACCTACCGTGAGGACGTCGTCGAAGGCATCGAGCACGCAGTTGGCGCGTTTCGGGGGCTCCTGCGTGGCGAGAACTTTGGCAAGCTGCTCGTGCGTGTCTCGGACGATCCGACGAGATAGCGGTGAGTGAGGCCCGTTCGTCGCGCGTGCCGGATTCGTTGGTGCTGATTTTCGGGCTGATCATCCTGGCCCAACTCGCGACCTACGTCCTGCCGGCGGGTGAATTTGCGCGCGAGGGGCGTCAGGTGGTGCGCGGCAGCTATCATGCGGTCGAGGCCGAGCCGCTGCCAGTGTTCACGTTCCTCACCGCGGTGCCGGTCGGTCTGACCGAAGCCGCCGACATCATATTCTTCATTCTGATCGTCGGAGGCGTCTTTGGCGTGCTGCGCGCTACCGGCGCTATCGACGCGCTGATCGGCGTGGCGATTCGGCGCGTCGGTGACCGCCCGGCGTGGTTGGTCGGCGGCATGGTGACCCTGTTTGCGATCGGGTCCTCGACTGTCGGGATGGCCGAGGAATACGTGCCGTTCATTCCGCTGCTGGTGGCGATGTGTCTCGCCCTCAAAGCGGATGCGGTCGTAGCCCTCGGGATCGTCTACGTCGGGGCCGGGGTCGGCTACGCGTGTGCTGCGCTCAATCCGTTCACCGTCTTGATCGGGCAGAGCATTGCCGGCGTCGAACTCACGTCTGGCCAAGGTGTCCGGTGGCTGTTGCTCGCTATCTGCCTGGTCATCGGAATCCATCACATCCTGCGCTACTTGCGACAGGTGCAAGCCGACGCCACTCGCAGCGTCGTCCGTGACGTCTCGTACGACGAGGGGTTCGACCTGCCGGAGGATCTCCGACTCACATCGTCACGGGTCGCGGTGCTTGGGGTCTTCGCCGCCGGGATTGGCCTCTTTGTCTACGGCGTCGGGGCCCGCGAGTGGTACCTGACGGAGCTGACCGCTGTGTTTCTCGGGATCGCGCTGGTGGGTGCGGCCGTGGCGCGGCTGTCGCCGAACCGGGTGGCGCAGGCGTTCTACGTCGGGGCGGCCGAGCTCACCACGACCGCCCTCATCGTTGGCTTCGCCCGGACAATCCAGGTGGTGCTGACTGAGGGGCAGGTGATCGACACCGTCATCAACGGTCTCGCGGCTCCCCTGGCATCGCAGCCAGGGTATGTGGCCGCGGTTGGCATGCTTGCCGTGCAGACGGTGTGCAATCTGTTCATTCCATCCGGGTCCGGCCAGGCCTACGTCACCATGCCGATCATGGCTCCGATCGCCGATCTGACCGGACTGAGTCGTCAAACGGCGGTGCTGGCGTATCAGTTCGGCGATGGGTTCACGAACATGGTCGTGCCAACCAACCCGGTTCTAATGGGCATGCTCGCGCTAGCGCGGGTTCCCTACCAGCGTTGGCTCCGGTTCGTGGGCCCGCTGCTCGTGAAGTTCTATCTGGTGGCGATTTTGGCCTTGATGCTCGCCGTTCGATGGGACTACTAGTCCC
>CAWWAF010000015.1:0-51806 GCA_963934795.1 uncultured bacterium | reverse complement strand
GGCGGATCAGCCTCCGCGCGAGGCTAAAGCCGAGGCTGAAGCTGAGCGGCCACCGGTCGTGCCGTCGCTCGGCGGGCCGATCCCACAGGAATAGGCTCCCACTTACGAGCCGTCCCGCCGCGGACCTCACCGCGGGTCACGACCGACGTCACAGGGAGAGACATGACCAGACGCACCGTCGCTCAGGTCGCAGTGCTCGGCCTGGGCATCGCGGTGGTCACGATCCCCGCGTCTTCTCAGACCTCGCAGCCCGTCACGAGCGGGCCCGCACTCGACGGGTCCCCGGGCTGGTTTCTAGATGGATCATTTCCCGACCCAGGTGGGCGCACGCGGGTGGACCCAGACGGGCAGGTCACCATCGTGCCTCGGGACGAGGCGGGCGGCTATCGCACCAGCACGGGCGAGACCCCGCGGTGTCGTCGCTCGCCGGTCTGTGGGAATGATGTGGGCCGCCGTCGTCAGACACTCGAACGTGTCCAATGGGAGCAAACCCTGGGATACACGTTTACCTACCTTGATGTGTTGCCCGCCGGCCTCGGGGGTGTCCCTGCCGTTGGGCTCGATTCGGCCGAGAATCTCTGGGTGTTTCAGCGTGCGGAGGTCGGCAAACCGCAACTCTTGAAATTTGATCCGAACCACCAGCTGCTGTTGCAGGTCGAGCCGGAGGTGATCGGTTACCAGGACAAGGCGCACGGCATGGCCGTGGACGCCGACGACAATGTGTGGATCACCGCCACCAATGGCGCGACGGTGATGAAATTGAGCCCTGAGGGCGAGCTACTGCTGACGATTGGAGAACGAGGCCGGCGGGGCGATTGGGATGAAGCGCGCGGTCAGCGGCTGCTTTGGCAACCCGTCATGGTCGCGTTCGGTCCCACGGGCGACGTCTATATTGCCCAAGGACACGGGAACGAAAGCCCGAATGACACCGGCTCGGGTGACCCATCCAACAATATCGGCGCCGCCAGGATTCTACGTCTCGACAAGGATGGCCATTTCATTCAGCAATGGTTCGGGAACGAGGCTGGGCCAGGGAAGTTCAACTCGGCGCACGGGCTTGCCGTCGATCCCATGAACGGTGACGTCTGGATCGGCGACCGCGAGGATTATCGGATCGTCGTCTACGCCGGTGACGGGACGTTCCGCAAGACGCTACCGATGCGCAATCTTCCGTGCGCGCTGTACTTCGACTCGCATGGCAGACCCTGGATGGCGAGCGGACAGGACGGTCAGTTTCTGCAACTCGATCGGACCGGGAAGGTGCTCGGCGCGATCGGCAACGGGATGGGCATCGGAGAGGGGCAGTTCATCGAAGCGAGCTACTGGGTCATGGATCGACAGAACAATTTGTACGCCGGTGACACGGCGGTCGGTCGTATCACCAAAATGGTCGCCCCTACACGGTAGCCATGCCCCGCCCCGCGGCACTGCCTCGCGCCCCGGGCTGCTACGTGAACATCCCCAGCGTCTGAAACTTGCTCCCGAGTATGTCCTCGGACTGCTTGTGACCCAGGAACTCTTCGATGAGCGTGGCGTAGACACGGCGGAAGTCCGTCGTGTGCTGCAAGTTGTCGCCGTGTACCAGCTCGGTCAGGCTGGGCGGGGTGCTGTACTGACCACCGGTCACCCCGCCACCAAGCACGAACGAGACGTTGGCGGTGCCGTGGTCGGTCCCGAGGCCTGTGTTCTCCGGCACGCGTCTGCCGAACTCGCTATGGACCAGTATGGCGACCTCGTCTTCCTTGCCGAGACGTTTCATCTCCTCAAAGAAGCCCCACACGGCGTCTGAGCAGTACTGGACCTGCCGATTGTGTGGGCTCTCCTGGTTCACATGCGTGTCGAACAGACTGTTTCTGAGACGCACATAGTAGAGCCGCGCCGGGAAGTCGTTTTCGATCAACGCCACGACTTTGTCGAGGTCCAGCAGTCGCAGGTCTGGATTGCGGGTCTCGTTGTAATTGCCCCATGCCTGGCGGACCAGGGCCGAGGCCTCACGGGCGCTCTGGTTCACGTCCAGCAGGAACTTGTGCGCGTCGCTTCTGGGGGCCTGCCCGTTGCCCAACTGCTCGATGCCCGGGCGTTGTGGGCTGAGCAGGTCACGACCAAAGGCGTTCGGGTCATTGAAGACGACCGGGACGTGGTCTCGGGCGCGCACGGACAAGGTCTGGGCGTCGGCGATATTGACCAGGTAATTCGAGGTGCCTGACGGATCGAGCGCGTCCGCCGTGCGCCCATACCAGCCATACGGCTCGCCGCTGTTGGGGGCGCCGGTGTGCCAGTAGGAGCTTGAGGCGAAGTGGGAAAACGATGGTTGATCGTAGCCGGCGCCGTGAATGACGGCGAGCTTGCCCTCGTCCCACATGCGGTGCATGCCGACCATCGAGCGCTGGAAACCGAAGTGCTCGTCGACCTTGATGACATCGGACTCACGGACGCCAATGTTGGGCCGTTGTTGGTACAGCGCGTCGTCGCCATACGGGACGAACGTGCTCAGGCCATCGTAGCCACCAAACCACTCGAAGACGACCAGAATCTTGCCCTCGGTGGCGGCGAGCGCTTCCGACGCCGCCCCGAACAACGGGGGCAGGGGCCCCAGGCCGCCGAGCATGCCGAGCCCGAGGCCGCGGGCGCCGAGCTTGAGCGCTTGACGGCGTGACACGCCGCTCAGGTCACACAGTTTCTTCCGTCGGTCTGTCATGGTCATGTCCTTTCGGACGGGGCGTCGCCCCGAGCCGTATGTCGACTAATTGATCTGATATTCGGGTGTGCTCATGATGAGGTGCGTCACCATGCGCAGTGGATCTTCTAAATAGGTCTGCGCGCGAGCCAGGTCCGTGGTGCCAAGCTCGTCCCCAAGCATTTCGATGAGCGCATTCCGCATGTCGGCCGAGACAGGCAGCCGGAGGAAGCGTTCCAGTAAGGCATCGACAGCATCCGTGGTGGTCGTCGCGCCGGATGCCAGCACGAGAGCGGCCACGTCGACCCTGGCCGCGCCTCGCGGGGTGGGGATCAACTTGCGCATGGCCTGGGCCCACGCCTGGTAACCAGACACGCGGGTATTGAACAGTTCGTCACGTTCCTGGTTGGCCATGTCGAACGCCGTCATCATGTTCGGGTTGTCGTCCGGATCATCGACCAGCGCAATGGCGGCGCTGAAATCGAGACCGCGTCGCAGGCGCTCGCCGACCACGCCGTCCCCGCTACGGGGAAGGAAGTTGGGGTCGTTGAAATCGATGACATTCGGAAACAGGTAGTCAAAGGCGACGTTGCCACGCTCCTGAAGCAGCGCCGGCGTAATCCACGAACGGCCCTGCGCCCATCCGGCCACCGATGGCGGGTTTAGCAGATGCTGGCCCAGCGCAATCGTCGTCCGGTTGAAATCAGGGACACCGGGCACGTCCGCGGCCCCCAGTTGTTTCAGCATCGTGACCACATGCTCGACGGGGCCCTTGATGTGGGAGGCATGGCTGGCCTCGCTGTAGAAGTCGCGCGACAAGAAAATCGTCGCCAGCAGCGGACGCAGCTCGTAGTCGTTGTCCCGCAACACCGCACCGAGCTTGGCGGACAGGGCGGGTGACACCTCGTCTCGCACGAAGAAGCGGTAGATCTTGGAGCCGATGTACTCAGCCGTGACCGGCTGCTCGAGGATGATCTTGAGCACGTCCACGCCATCAAAGTTGCCGGTGCGGCCGAGGAAGGTTTTCGGGCCGTCATCGTGATGCACGGTGTTGACAACAAAGTCCAGATTCTCGAAATTCCATCCCGTGAACGCGCGGGCACCCTCGCGCACATCCTGCTCCGTGTAGTTGCCGACGCCCATGGTGAAGAGCTCCATCACCTCGCGCGCGAAGTTCTCGTTGGCGGCCCCCTTCACGTTCACGCCCGCATCGAGGTAGTACAGCATCGCCGGATCCTGGGCGACGGCGATGGCCAACTCGCCGAAATTACCGGTGGCGTGCCGCTCAAACAACTCGATTTGCCCGATCATCTTGCGATAGTCGCGAACCTTGTTCTGGGCGGTGGCGAAGTGACCGTGCCAGAAGAGCGCCATCTTCTCCTCAAGCGGCTGATCGGTGTCGAGCATGCGCTCGGCCCACCAGTAGCCGACCCGGCGAGTCTCAAGCTGGGTCGCGCGCAGCCAGTAGAAGAATCGGTCGGAGATGGGCTGCATGTGACGATTGACACCCTCCGGTTTGACCCGGATGCCCATGCTCTCGCCATTTCTCATGGCGAGTTCGGTCGCGGCCGGCCGACTGGGAGGGAAATGTGTGAGCGTAGGGTCCCAGAAGCCGGAATGCTCAAACGCGGGCAGGCGGTCATTCGGTATCTTCTCGTAGTAGACGAGAGACCGGATTGCCTCCTCAGGCGACATATTCGCCAATGTCTGGATATCTTCCGGAGTGCCGCTGAAGCCGGCGCGATCAAGCAGGTGTTCGGCCCTCTCGTAGTTCCAATCCGCCCCGGTGATGGGTGTCAGGTCGTCTATCCAGGACGCGGGCCCTGGCTCTGCCGCAATCAGGCGGGCATCCCCGGCGTGCCCGGCCATCACGAACGCCAGCGCAGCGACGATGAGTGCCAGATACCGGCAGAATCGAATTGTCATGGGTCAGTCCCCTCATTTCCCGTGGCTGGTCGGGTGGCGAGGGCCAGCCATTACTGAGCAGGCCACGATGGAGCTCAGAAACCCCACCGTTATACACCGAACCCGGACCGAGGGCCACGAGGTTTCTTGGTCGAGGTGACGGTGGACCAAGGTCCAATGAAACTCCTACGCGAAAAGGACTACGGTTGCCTGATGAAGATGATTATCACGGCGGCAGGCATGGCAGTTGCGCTCTTGGGGGCGTCCGCGGCGCTGGCTGGCCAAGAGTATGAGCCTCCGCGCACCGCCTCTGGCCATCCGGATCTGCAGGGTGTGTGGAATTTTTCGTCGAACGTGCCGATGCAGCGACCGGAGCGTTTCGGTGATCGTGAGTTCATGACCACGGAGGAAGTCGCACAGATGCGCGCCCGGTTGGCGGCGGCGGATGCGGCCTCGGATCAGGCGGTGCCCCAAAGGGACGGGGGCCCCGGCGGATACAACGATTTCTGGGTGGAGAGTGCCGGTCTGACCGACCAGATCCGCACGTCACACATTGTCTACCCTGCAACAGGTCGGCTGCCCGCGACGTTGGAGGGGGTGCCGACCATCGCGGGTGGATTGGGAGACGATGTGCCAGGTGCTCGACCCGTGCGGTTTGTGGTCGGCGGTATCGCCAAGAACGGGCCCGAGGACCGAGGTTTGTCGGAGCGCTGCATCGTGGGCTTCAATTCGGGCCCACCCTTCGTGCCCAGTCTGTATAACAACAATGTCCAGATCGTCCACAACGACGATCACGCGGTGATCATGACGGAGATGATCCACGACACACGCGTCGTGTCACTGGGCGAGCGGCCGGCGCTGAGCGAGGCGATCGAGCTCTGGTCAGGGGCACCCCGAGGATATTGGGACGGGGATACCCTCGTCGTGCAGACTCGAAATTTCAATGGCCTGACGCAGAGTTTCGGTCCGTTCGGCACATCCAAAGAGAAGGTCTTGACCGAGCGGTTCAGTCGTGTGGGTCCACACACGGTGAACTACGAGTGGACCATCGAGGACCTTGCCACCTTTGCCGACAAGATCACGGCGATTGTGCCGATGACAAAAGTCGACGGCGAACTCTTCGAGTACGCGTGCCATGAAGGCAACTACGGGATGGAGAACATCCTACGCGGGGCACGCAGCGAGGAAGCAGGCGCTGACCAATAGCGCAAGAGCGCAATAGCGGGGCCACCTGCGAGCCGCGCCCGGTGCGCGCTACCATCCCGCCGCTTACTGGCGGGGCAGGTCGCGGAAAAACGCGCGCACGTCGTCGATATACAACTGGGGTTCTTCAAGCGCCGCGAAGTGCCCGCCGCGGGGCATGTCCGTCCAACGGACAATGTTGAAACGCGCCTCGGCCCAGGCGCGCGGCGGCAGTGCAATCTCGTTCGGGAAGAGCGCGGCTCCGGTCGGCACGTCGATGTACCCGACTGGATCGCCGGACGCGCGTCTCGATTCGAAGTAAATCCGCGATGCGGAGGTCGCGGTCTGCGTCACCCAGTAGAGGGTGATATTGGCGAGCAGCTCGTCCTTCGTGAATTTCTCCTCATGTCCACCAGGGCAGTCGCACAGCACGTGTACTTTGTCCATGATCCAGGCGGCCTGGCCAGCGGGCGAGTCGTTGAGCGCGTAGCCCAGCGTCTGCGGTTTCGTGCCCTGGATGTCGCTGTAGCCCCGTTCCGGTCCCCAGAACGCCTGCCGCTCGCGCATGCGCTCGAGTTCCGCAGCCGGGACGCCTGCTTCGGGATCCTCGACCCCGGGCGGCGGTCCTGCGGTGATGAGGTTGAGATGCAAGCCAATGACCCGGTCCGGGTGCTGTGAGGCCACCCGTCTCGTGATGGCGCTTCCCCAATCTCCTCCCTGAGCGCCGTAACGTTCGTAGCCAAGCCGGTCCATCAGCTTCCCGAAGATGTCTCCCATCTGCGCCGGTCCGTATCCCCGTGCGCTCGGTCTCTCCGAGAAGCCGAAGCCGGGAATGGACGGGACGACGACATGGAAGGCGTCTTCGGCATTCCCGCCGTAGGCTTCGGGGTCGGTGAGCGGCCCGATCACCTTCATGAATTCAAGGAACGAACCAGGCCACCCATGCGAGATCAGCAGAGGTGTGGCGCCCTCGACGGGCGACCGCTGATGTATGAAGTGAATGTCGAGATCGTCGATCGTCGTCGTGAAGTGGTCGAACGCGTTGATCTGCCGCTCCTGCTCACGCCAGTCGAATTCATCGGTCCAGTAGGCGATCAGCTCCCGCTGGTAGGCGAGGTTCGTGCCGTAGTCCCAGTTCGAGCCCTGTATCTCGTCAGGAAATCGTGTGCGTTGAAGCCGCGTCTGCAGATCGTTCAAGACCGGCTGCGGGATCTGCACGGTAAACGGGCGAACCGCCAATGGGTCGGTCGAGTCCGCGTCGGACGGTGTCGAGACGGGCGACGGGCTGTCGCTACCGCTGCATCCGATGCCGACGAGCAGCAGCAGAATGGGTATGAGTCGAGTGGTCATGAGCCCCCTAGCGTGGAGGACGAGGATACTGCGTTTCGACGGCCCGTGGTGTGGACCCCGGTGCGACTGACACGCGGTAAGAGAAACTGCCGCTCGTAGATGGTCCGTCCTTGGGTGCGATACTTTCGCTCGTACGTGGTTTGAATCGCTGTCTCGTCCTCATCGGTCGCGTTCGCGTTGCCGGCACGCAGCAGTTGGCCGCCGACGCTGCGCACGGCCTCCTCGGCAAACGCCACGAGTTCGGCATCGTCGGTCTTCAGGTGCACGGACCCGCCCGGCGCCATGAGCCGGCGGTACCGTTCGAGGAACAGGGGCGAGACCAGCCGGTGCTGGGTCTGGCGGCGTTTCGGCAGCGGGTCTGGGAATGGGATCCACAGGTCGGCGACCCGCCCCGGTGGGATGTGGCCTTCGATGTCCTCGATCGGCGCACGCAGGAAGGCCGCATTCGCGAGGCCTTCGTCGAGCGCGGCGACCGCCCCATTCCACAAACGACCACCATTGCGGTCGACCCCGAGAAAGCGTCGGTCTGGATGGCGGCGCGCCAGACCCAGTGTGTATTCGCCGCGCCCGCAGCCCAACTCAACCGTCACCGTCGACTGCAGTCCGAACACGTCGTCAAACCAGCCCGGTCGGTCACGTCGTCCATCGATAACATTGGGCATGTTCTCAAGTGCGGCGAAGCGGACTAGTTTCTGTCGAGCCATCGCCACGAGCGTAGTCTATTGAGACCAAATATGGGCGTGGCCGCGCGTGTATGATCGGGCAGCCCGGTCGTCACACGCGGGCGAGAGCTGGAGGCTTACACGTGATGCAGCGTCGAGAGTTCGTGCAACGCTCGTTCAGAGGCTCTCTCGGGGTTGGCGCGGCGATGCTGTTGCCTCGCCCTCTCTTCGCCAGGCAGTTGCCGGCCGACATTACGACGCTGTCGGCCTCGGCACTGTCGGCGGCGATCCGCGAGCGGCAGGTGAGTTGCCGTGAGGTGATGGAGGCATATCTCGCCCGTATCCACCGCTACAACCCCACTTATAACGCGGTGGTCAGCATGGTCGCGGACGACGCGCTGTTGGCGCAGGCTCGCGATGCGGACCAGGCCCTGTCGCGCGGGGACTATCGGGGCTGGATGCACGGGATGCCGCACGCGGTCAAGGACCTGGCCGCCGCCGCGGGGTTGCGTTACACGAGTGGTTCACCTATTTACACCGATCGTGTCGCCACGACAGACAGCCCGTTCGTCGCACGTATGCGAGCGCACGGCGCGATCTTTATTGGCAAGACCAACGCACCGGAGTTTGGCCTCGGTTCGCAATCCTACAACCCGATATTTGGCGCAACGGGCAGTGCCTACAACCCCGCGCTGACCGCCGGCGGCAGTAGTGGCGGAGCAGCCAGCGGTCTGGGTACCCAGATGCTCCCGGTGGCGGATGGCAGTGACGCGATGGGCTCGCTTCGGAACCCCGGTGCGTTTAACAACGTGATCGGGTTCAGGCCCAGCCTGGGGCTGGTGGCCGCCGGGAATCCGCTGTCTCGCGGTTTGAGTACGTCAGGGCCGATGGGACGCAATACCGAAGATACGATCCGTCTGCTGCACACGCTGGTCCCGGAGGCGGGCCCTGACCAGCCCATGTCGTTGCATCACGTGTTGGCCGACGACGGTGAGTTCGACGTCGCCAACCTGCAGGACATGAAGATCGGGTGGTTAGGGAACTACGACAACTATCTGGCGATGGAGCCTGGCGTGCTGCGACTGTGTGAATCCAGTCTGGCCTCGGTGGCGGCGGCCGGTGCGGTGGTGGAGCCTGCGCGACCCGAGTTTGACATCTCTACGCTCTGGCAATGTTGGTTGCACCTGCGCCACTTGTCTCGTGTGGGGATGCAGCCGTTCTATCAGGACGCCGACACGCGCGCGTTGCTCAAGCCGGAACTGGCGTGGGAGATCGAAAATTCGCTCGCGCTCACCGGAAGCGAGATCCAGGCGGCGAACAGCGTGCGAGCTCGGTGGTATCGAGAAATCGAACGGCTGTTCGATACGTACGATCTGCTCGCGCTCCCAACCGCGCAGGTCTTTCCTTTCTCCAAAGACGTGCATTGGCCAGACGAAATCGACGGGCACGCGATGGATACCTATCACCGCTGGATGGAGGTGGTCATCGGGGGCAGTCTGGCCGGCATCCCGGTGGTGAACGTGCCGGCCGGCTTTGACGACCAGGGGAGACCCATGGGCATGCAAATCATGGGGCTATACGGTGATGACCGGAAAGTGCTGCAGTTCGCCAGGGCCTACGAGTCCGTGACCGGTCACCTCGACCGTCGGCCTCGTATGGTCGAGGGTGTGTAGCGCGGCGCGGTGACGCCGACATGACGTTCAGGGGGCCCGGACCGGGGCCCTCGCGGCGGCTCATTCCCAGGGAGGTGTGTGGTGATGCGTGTAATTCTTGCCGGCGTACTGGTCATGCTCGGTGTGGCATTGACCCCGGCTCTGGCGCAGACCGTGCCTGAGCTTCCGTTTGAGTCGGTGCCCAATCCGTTGAAGTTGCCCAACGACATCCACTTCGGTGAAATCGCCGGCGTGGCGGTCAATTCAAGCGGGCATGTCTTTGTCTTCTCGCGCGGCAATTCGGTGGGGCCGTCCTACATGGCCACCGCGTCGCAGTTGCTCGAGTTCGATGCCAGCGGCAATTTCGTCCGCGAGATTGGGAAGAACCTGAATGCGTGGTCCTACGCCCACGCCGTACGCATCGACCCACAGGACAACATCTGGGTGGTCGACAAGGGCTCGAACATGATTCTCCGCTTTACCCCGGAGGGGCACGTGGATTGGGTCTTTGGGCGCAAGGGCGAGGCGTCGCACCTCGTCGTGCCGCCCGACTACCAGACCGTGATGGCCCGGCTCCTCGAGCGGGCGGGGGTACCCGTGGACATTCCGGAAGAGAACAACCCGCGCTGGCCGCTGCCGGTGCATCGAGACAACGCGTTCAACCAGCCAACCGACGTCGCGTGGGATTCACAGGGGAACTCCTACTTCAGTGATGGGTATATCAACTCAAGAGTGGGGAAAGCCAACGCGCGAGGGGAATGGGTGGCGAGCTGGGGCTCGCTGGGCAGCGGGCCCGGCGAGTTCGATACGCCGCACGGGATCGCGGTCTCTCCACAGGATGAGATCTTCGTGGCCGATCGCGGCAACCGGCGCGTGCAGGTGTTCGACCCAGACGGAACGTATCTACGGGAGTTCGTCGTGGACGTCCCGGTGGACACGACACGGGGCAAGATCGTGTACGGACGAGAGACGCCGAACGCGACGACGGGCTCCTTGGCACCGGGGGCGCCCGATGCGTTGTGCATGACGCCCGGGCCCAATCCGGTGCTCTTTATCGGTGACGTCTATCCGAGCCGCGTCTACAAAGTGTCCCTGCAGGGCGAGGTCCTGGGCGTGTACGGCCAACCCGGTCGCAACCTCGGCGAGTTTGGTTGGATTCACGGCATCGCATGCCCCTCCGAGGACGAAATCTGGGTGGCCGAACTGATCAACTGGCGAGTGCAGAAGCTCGTGACGATGGGCACGGACAACTAGCCGTCGTTGGCTGCTGGCTCCGTTGCTGGCTTGGTTGCTTGATGCGTGGTCGACGACGAGGGGAAGGGGAGTCAGCATGCCGGACAAGGATGTCGTCGCACATTACACGCGCGACGGATTGATCACCGCCATTCGGGACGGTCTTGGCAAGCTGGGGAAGACGCCGGCGACGGTGACGGTGGACGATCTGGCCCCGGTCGACGAGTTCCATGTTGGCGGGCGGCAGGCGTCGGAAGCGTTTCTCGATCAACTCGCGTTGACCCCGAGCCAGACGGTGCTGGATATCGGGTGCGGCCTTGGCGGCAGCGCACGGTTTGCCGCGGCACGGTACGGTTGTTCCGTGACCGGTATCGACCTCACCGGTGCATTTGTCGACACGGGAAAGGTCCTGTGCGACTGGGTCGGCCTTGGGGACCGTGTGTCGCTGCAGGAGGGCAGCGCGCGCGACATGCCGTTCGAGTCTGGTGCCTTCGATGCCGCGTACATGCTGCATGTGGGGATGAACATCGCCGACAAGCGTCAGCTGTGTGCCGACGTCTATCGTGTGCTTCGCCCCGGCGCGTGTTTCGGAATCTACGACCTGATGCGAACGGGAGAGGGCGAGTTGCAGTACCCCGTGCCCTGGGCGTCGATTCATGAAACCAGCGCCCTGGCTGCGCCGGACGAGTACCGGGGGGCTCTGGAGTCGGCGGGGTTCACGCTCACCGCCGAGCGCGATCGGCGTGACGTCGCTCTCGAGTTTTTTGCCAACCTCAGAGCACGCACCATGGGCGCCGGTGGTCCCGCGCCACTTGGCTTGCACATCCTGATGGGGGACACCACGCCGCTGAAAATAGCGAACATGGTTGCCGGTATCTCCAGCGGAACGCTGGCCCCGGTGGAACTTGTGGCTCGAAAAGCAGTCTAGACGGCGCCGCGGCGCTAATGTCGTCTTGTATCCTCCGATTTGTGAGTGTCACCGGTCTCCAATGCCTTGGGCGGCTGGGTCTTGCGCATTTCGCGCCCTCGCCTCCTTGGGAACTCGGGGAGGGCGGGCTGCTCGACGGTGCTGGCTGAGCAGCCGCACCGGTTGCGCCGCGTAGTACACCCAGGACAACCACCACGGAAGCGGGAGCCACGCCTTGTCGCTTCGCGTGGGCAACATGGCGCGCCCGACCCGGGAGCAGGCCGCGGCGGTAACCGCCTGGATTCGGTCGTGCGACCGTCCTGGTCTCAGACGAATGAAGCCTCCGTCACCGCGCACGCGGTCGAAGTTGGTCCCGAGGCGCAGCAGCAAAAAATAGCCCCGGTTTGGCGGAAACTGAAAATCAGCTGGCGTGACACAGACCACCTGCCGGTCGTCGCCTTCGGCCCCGATGATCTTGCCGACGATGTCAGGGTCCGGGCGACGGTGAACGCATCCCAGGCACTCGCGACAGGATGATTCTCAAGACCGTGAGCCGCGGCCCGACAATCCACTGCAACCTAACGCCACTTGTCCAGCAGGTTCGCCTCCAACCGGACCCGAACCTCAACGCTCGCGGGTCCGGTTGGTCGGTCGACCCGCTTGAACACCACCAGATCCAGTCCCGGTTGGAGCGCCTCCAACGGATAGGCGGCGACGAGGCCGACGCCCTCGAAGGGCGTCGGCGCGCCGAATCGGGCCAGGGCGGTGACGTCGTCGCTCACCCACAGGGCGGGCACGCGGGACGTCTGCGGATAGCGACAGCAGGTCGGGGTGTCGGCGGTCACGAGAGCGATCGACAGGGGACCGACGATGTCTTCGGGCGCCGGACGCGGCGCGCGTATCGCCACGTAGGCTACGGGCGCCGCCATCCAGCTCGGGACCTCCTCGACATCGAGCGAACGCCCCGCCGCCTGCCGGGCGTGGGCGGCCCAGGCGACCTGAAGAAAGGGTGTGTAGAGCACGCCGCTCGGCTGGTTGCCGGAGGCGTTCACGCCCGGTCCCGTCACGCGCGGCAGCGCGTAGGTCGGGGGCTGGCTCAGGCGGCCCAGCGCCAATGCGTCCGCAATTTCGTCCGGCTCCAGCGCGCGCCGACTGTCGACCAGGCCGGTCAGCACCCTGAGCGTCGGGATGCGCTCCGACGGGTGCAGCGCGGGCGGCTCGAACAGGAGCACGACGACCATGAACGCCGCGATCGCGGGAGTCGCGATGGTCATCGTGCGCAGCATCTTCTTAGGGAAGGACGCGGGTGCCGGCGAAGAGCGCAGCCTCACCGAGCGTCTCTTCGATTCGCAGGACCTCGTTCCACTTGGCCATCCGCTCCGAGCGCGAGAACGACCCCACCTTGAGTTGCCCGGCGCCCCAGCCCACGGCCAGGTGAGCGATGGTCACATCTTCCGTCTCCCCGGAACGAGCCGAGACGATGGTGCCGAACCCGGCGGCGCGGGCGGCGTCGAACGCGCCGCGGGTCTGGGTCATCGTGCCGGCCTGATTCGGCTTCACGAGCAGCGCATTGCAGGCCTGGTCGGCCGCCGCCCGCCGCACCCGTGCCGCGTCGGTCACCAGGTAGTCGTCGCCGACGACTTGCACCCGGTGCCCGACCGCCGCCGTGAACCGGCGCATCCCAGTCGTGTCGTCCTCCGCGACCGGGTCTTCGACCGACACGATTGGATACCGGTCGACCCAACCAACCAGCAGCTCGCACAACCCGTCGCTATCGACCTCACGTCCTTCGAGACCCAGGCGATACCGCCCCTCCGAGCGCAGTTCGGACGCCGCGATATCGAGCGAGATCGCCACCTCGTCCCCTGGGGTCCGCCCGGTGTCCTCGATCGCGCGCAGCAGGCACTCCAGCGCATCCTCGTTGGTGTCGAACGCCGGCCAGTATCCGCCTTCGTCGGCCACGCCCTGGAGACGGCCACTGTCGGCCATTCTGATCCCGGCGGCGCGGTAGACGTCGGCGGTCCAGTCGAGCGCCTGGGCGAAGCTGGCGGCGCCGGGCGCCATCACCATGAAGTCCTGCACGTCCACCCGTCGTCCGGCGTGCGCGCCCCCGCCGAAGATCTGGATCTCGGGCAGCGGGACGAGCCCGGGGGCGTCACCCAGCAGATACCGCCAGAGCGGCTGCCGCGCGGTCCCGGCCGCGGCGTGCAGGGCGGCCATCGACACGGCGATCAGCGCGTTCCCGCCAAGCCGGCCCTTGTTCGGCGTGCCGTCCAGGTCCACCAGTACCCGGTCGAGGCCGGCCTGGTCGGTCACGTCGCGTCCACGTAGGGCCGGCGCGATCTCCCGCGCGATGCCGTCCAGAGCCCGGGTCACATCGAGCCCGCCGCACGACGGGCCGCCGTCACGCAGGTCTACCGCCTCACCACTCCCTGTCGAGGCGCCGGCAGGCGCGATGGCGCGGCCGACAATGTCGTTCCGCAGCCGCACCTCGGCTTCCACCGTGGGACGACCGCGCGAGTCCCACACGCGCCGGGCGACGACCTGATCGATGGTCGGGAGGTTAGTCATGAGTTGGTGTCCACGCCCGCCGCACCGACGAGAGGGAGTCGACCGGCTGGCGCAGCAGCGCGATAGCCACCTGGCGGACGCGCGCGCGGTCCGCCTCGGCGGTGAGGTACTCGACCGGCGACTTGCCGTCCACCCGCGCCAGCAGCAGTCCGGGCACCAGGTGGGCGGCTCGGCGCTCCAGCCCCTCGGGTTCCTCCCATCCGACGCCCGCGGTGTACGCCTCGGCCAGCGCGTCGAACGATCGGAGAAACCCGGCGGTGGCCCCCGGCGTCCAGAGACACTTGAGCAGCAGGTGAGTGAGGCAGAAGGCCAGGTCGAACGCGGGGTCGCCGTACCACGCGCACTCGGCGTCGAGGAAGATGGGTCCATCCGGCCCGACCAGCACGTTCTTCGGGCTGGCGTCCCCGTGGACCAGCGTACGTTTGGTGCCGGCGGTGCGCGAGGCGAGGTCGCGCAGCCTGGGCCCCACGTCGCGGTGTCGCGCCGCGGTCGCCAGTAGATACGGTTCCAGCCGGATCGCGTGAAAGATGTGGTCGGTGGCGAACCGCTCCGCGATGTCGCGATTGTCGGCGGTGGCCGCATGAATGGCGACCAGGCGGCGACCGACGGCGCCGGCGGTCTCCGCCGACGCAATCCCGCGCTGGAGTTGGCTCTTCCAGACCGGGTACGTCTCCGGGGCCAGGAAACCGATCACGAGACATCCGGACTCCACATCCTGGGCCACGAGGGGCGGCACGCAGCCAGGGTCGATGCGGGCCGCCTCTCGCATCCACTCCCACTCGTAACGGTTGCGCTCGACCGGCACCTCCCAGACGGCGTCGACCTTGAGCCTCGGCAATGCCCGTTTCACGCACACCGGGCCGTCTGCCAGGTCGACCCGCCAGATGTCGGAGGACACGCCCCCCGGCAGTCGGCGCATGGGTGGGACCACGGCCGGCTCGACGAGGCGCATGCGTCGCAAGGCGTCGACGATGATGGGATCCGGCGAGGACACCGGCTTATGATACGACCCGCGTGTGTCATGGCGACATTGTCGATGAAGATTGTCCTCCAGTATGCGGCCGGCCCGATGTTGGCCGACCGACTCGCAGACCTAGCGAGCGGGGGTCTCAACGTGTCCGTCTGTCCGGAGCTGGAGTCGCCTCGCTTCGAGGCAGTGTTGGCCGATGCCGAGGTGGTCTGGCACCTCCTCGACCCGATCACCGCCGCCACCATGGCCGCAGCCCCACGTCTCCGCTTGATTCAGAAAATCGGCGTCGGCGTGAACACCATCGACCTCGAGGCGGCGCAGCGCCGTGGGGTGGCCGTTTGCAACATGCCGGGTACGAACAGTCAGGCGGTCGCCGAGATGACGCTGCTGCTCATGCTCGGCGCGCTGCGACGGGTCGCGCATCTGGACTCGGCGACGAGGGCCGGTCGGGGATGGGCCCTGCCCGCCGCGCTGCAAGATAGCTACGGCGAGCTGCACGGCCGAACCGTTGGTCTGGTGGGGTACGGGGCGGTGCCGCGGTGTCTCGCGCCGATGTTGGTCGCGATTGGCGCACGCGTGCTGTTTTGCAGTCGACGTCCGAAGCGGGACGCGGTGGGGGAGCCGCGTGTACTACCGGCGCTGCTGGCTGAAAGCGATATCGTCTCGCTGCATCTGCCACTGACGCCGGAGACCGACGGGGTGATTGACGCCGCAGCGATCGCGTCGATGAAGCCGGGCGCCATTCTCGTCAATACGGCGCGCGGTGGACTGGTCGACGAAACCGCGCTGGTCACGGCGCTCCGATCGGGTCGTCTCCGCGCGGCCGGGCTGGATGTCTTTCAGACGGAGCCACCCGGCTCCGGAAGTCCGCTGCTCGCCCTCGACAACGTCGTGGTGAGCCCGCACGTGGCCTGGCTCACCCAGGAAACGTGGGCTCGGAGCCTGAGCGTCGCGGTCGAAAACTGCCGCCGACTCGGCGCGGGTGAGGACCTGCTGCACCGCGTGATGTAGCTTCGCGCGCTTCTCTTACTGCTCGGCCATACGTGATCCGGCGAGAATATTGGGCAGCCCGTAGTTGCCCTCGTGGCACGCGTATTCATACAGCGGGCCGTCGCTAACCGTCCATGGTGATGAGCCAGACCAGGGGCGGGTCCAGGTGTTTTCATCCGCAACGGTGAACTGGTAGTCGAGCGTGTTTGGCCCGACACGCGTAAAGCGCTCCACGACGCGCTGGGCTCCGCTGAGATGCCAGTTGGTGCCGCCCTGCGGCCCATCGGGGCCAGAGAGAAACAGGTAGGCGCGGCTCCCAAAGTGCGTCGTCTCGACCACGAGCGTGTCGCCCTCCCAGTGGCCTCGCGAGTCACCCGCGTACTGGTCGATGCCTTGGTCAATATGGGCACGCCCGTCCAGCGGAATGAAGCGCACATCATGGATGTGTTCCTGGACAATGGCGACGACATCGGGCGTCTGCACGATGAGGTAGTTGTTGTTGTAGGCGGTGGGGAGGGAGGGCACGCCCCGATACCAGATACAGCGATCGCCCACATCGAACTGTGTGTAGGAATCTGCGGGCGCGAGGCCTTCCCTGACGTCTTTCAGCAGAAGGCGCTCGGGCGAGCTACGCCGGCGCTCGGCCGCGGGCGTCAACGCCGGCAACCGTCCATTGGCCGGGTCGACAATAAGTGACGTTCGCCGCGTTGGGACCACGGTGGTTCCGCGATCCAGCCAGAAGCTGTTGTAGCCCCCAATCGAACCGCCAACCGGCAGCGGTTCGGTTCGCACCTCGCTGGGGGCGTTCGCGCGCGCGTTTCCCTCCACGACGCGCTGTTCGATCTCGGCGGCTTCTTCTTCGGTCAGGAATTCCTTGTCCGCCTGACCGACTGGTCGTTGAAGGGGAGTGACCGTCGAGTTGTTCCAGACGCCTCCGATATCCGGGGCGCCCCATGCGGTTCGTGGCGTTGCCACTTCGTCCGATTGAGGCGACGGTTGGGCCCATCCGGCAGCAGGACAGAGTGTGACGCTGAGCGCCACCACAGCAATGCGGACCGCAGCATTCCAATACGACAGATCGTTCATCGTTCGTTCCCCTCGAAGGTGGAGCCCGCCGGGCCCCCAGATATGCGGAAGGCACACTATCGTGCCTCGCGCGCCCGTTCGCTGTCCACCGCGGTTGGCCCCGCCGCGGGGCGCAGCCGTTGCGCACCGGCGGGGTAAGATTGACCGGCCACCCCGTCGTTAATCTGGCATAGGGAGAGAGTTCGTGACTATTGACACTCTACGTTCGGCGCGTCCGATAGGCGTTGCTCTGCTGTTGACCGTCGCGCTGGCGCCTGCCGATGCGCAGCGTGCGTCCGAGCCCGCACCACCGCCTCGGACGGCATGGGGCGCCCCGGATCTGAACGGCGTATGGGACTTTCGTACGTTGACTCCCTTTGAGCGCCCGAGCGAGCTGGCCGACCAGGAGTTCTTTACCGAGGAAGCCGCTGCAGAGTTCGAGGCCGACCGTCTCGCCGAATTCGCGGTGCGCGACGACCAGGAGCCGGAGGACATCGTCGGCAACTACAACCAGTTCTGGTTCGATCCCGGGAACAAGGTGAGCGAGACGAATCAGACCTCGCTGGTGGTCGATCCGCCCGAGGGGCGAGTCCCGGCCCTGACGCCCCCGGCCGCGGCACGGGAAGCGGCGGCGCTGCTGGCTCGGGAAGGCGTGGACCGCCACTCGCCAACCTACGGCGGGTTCGTCGATGACCTGGGCTCGGGGATGTTCGCGGTTCGCTGCATTCTTGGTTTCAATTCGGGGCCCCCGATGACGCCGGCCGGCTACAACCAGAATGTGCAACTGACGCAGACCGAGGACTACGTGGTGCTGTTGAACGAGATGGTCCACAGTTCGCGGGTCGTGCCGCTTGACGGTCGGCCGCATCTGCCTGAGGGGGTGCGACAGTGGATGGGCGACTCACGGGGCCACTGGGAGGGCGACACGCTGGTGGTCGAGACAACAAATTTTCTGCGTGAGACAAGCTTTCGAGCCGGGCTCACGACGTCGGCCCTGCAGCTCACCGAACGTTTTACTCGCGTGTCGGAGGGGACGTTGAACTACGAAGTCACGGTCGAAGATCCGAATGCCTGGGCGCGGCCGTGGACCTACCGAATTCCGATGGTGCAGAGCGAGTACCCCCTGTTCGAGTACGCGTGTCACGAGGGGAACTACGGGCTGTACAACATCCTGGCGGGAGCGCGTCGGCAGGAAGCGACGGCCGAAGGGGCCGCGTCGTCGAGGTGACGACGATGGAGATGACGTCACATCGTGTGAGCGTCCGCCGCGGGCTCGCCACGGTGGTTGTGGTCATGGTTCTGGCCATGGGCGCCGGTTTGTCTGGAGCTGACGACCTTCCTGGCGACATTATTGGTCTGTGGGACACCGGCGATGGAGCGCACGTGGAGATGTATGAACGTGACGGCCTCTATCACGGGAAGTTTATGCACTTTTACGAGGAGGCGCCCGCTGGCGGGGTCGACGCTGAAAACCCTGATCCTGCGCTTCGGGGGCGGTCGCTCGTGGGTGCGGACTTCATCCTCAACTTCACATTCGATGGCGAGAAGTGGAAGGACGGCCGTATCTACAATCCCGAGAACGGGAAGCAGTACAAAGCCGACCTCGAACTGAAGGACGGCGTACTGAAGGTGCGCGGATGGCTGGGCGTGCGTCTGCTCGGTCGCACCGTGAACTGGAGCCGCTTAGCCCAAGACGCAGCCGAGAGCGACGAGGCCCTTAGGGCACGATGAGGCCGTCAAATTGGATGCGTATCTGCGGCCCCACCTTCATGAGCCCGAGCATCACTACGGGCGGTTCCACCCCGTAGGTCGTCATGTCGAGGCTGACTTCGCCCTCGATGGTGGCACCCTGTCCGGTGGGGGCGAGTGTGACCGGCACGCGGACCGATTGGGTGACGTCGCGGATTGTCAGGGTGCCGGTCGCCGTCGCGCCTTGGGCGGACGTCTCGTAGCTGTCGAGTTGAAAGGCGATCTCACCAAACTCGTCCGGCTTCAAGGCGGCCAAGAGATGCTCGGTCATCTCCTCGTTGGGGCACTCGAACTCGCCCACCTGCACGGTGAGCGTGGCCACCTGCACGCCACTCGAGAAGCCGGGGGCCGGCGTCGCTGAGCCCGGCGTTACCTCGGTCGTCCCCGCCACCTCGCATGTCCATCCGCGTATCGTCGAGGTGCCAGACACCGTGAAATGCACTTCGGACTGCGCGCTGGAGGTGGCGCCCAGCAACAATGAGATGCTGGCCACCAGGGCAATCCGCATGCTGGTGCCCCTCGCACGAGACGCGTTCTTTACGACCGACATATCCGTAGTCCTCCGGAAGTTGGGTGCTACCAACTAGAGCCCAAAGCCAAACTGGTTGTTGCGCATCATGATGGGATTGCGACCCTCCATCACGAAGCGCGACGTGATCTCAGCCGTGCTCGTCGTCCGTGTTTGCCGCATGGCCATGCGGAATTCGTTGAGTAGCAAGTCGATCACTTTGTCGACGCCGTCCTCCCCGAAGCCCCCGAGTCCCCAGACGTACGGGCGCCCGATGCCCACCGCATCGGCGCCCAGTGCCATGGCCTTGAAGATGTCGGTGCCGCGTCGTACGCCACTGTCGATCATGACCGGCACGCGACCCCTGACCGCCGCCGCCACCTCGGGCAACGCATCGATCGTCGACCACATGCTGTTGACCGCCCGGCCACCGTGGTTCGAGACAAAGATGCCGTCGGCGCCGTGTTCGATAGCCAACTCCGCATCCTCAGCGGTGACGATGCCCTTCAGAATGAGTTGCATGTCGCTGGCGTCCTTGAGCCGCTTCACGTAGTCCCACGTGTAGGGCGGACGCGGACCCTCTGGGCCCTCCAGCCCGGCGCGCATCGGACGTTGATAGTCAGGCTGGTGGTTGTGGCATTGCTGACAGAGTGCGGACTCGTAGCCCTCACCAGACAGCGTCCGTCGCTGTAACTCGCGGTTGCTGCCGCCGAGCAGGTCGATGGTCCAGACCAACGCGGGGCAGCCCGCATTGGCGACGCGGTCGATGACGCGCTTGTTCACATTCCAGTCTGGCACGGTGTAGATCTGGAACCAGTGCGGCTCGCCGCGGGCCTCTGCAATGTCGTCGTAGGACTGCGAACTCTGATGCGATTGGAGCTGCAAGATTCCACGGGTCCTCGCGGCTCGCGCGGCACCGCTCTCACCCTGCGTGTGATACGCCTGCAGGCTCGCGACCGGGCAGAGAAACAGCGGCGAGTCCCAACGGCGTCCAAACAGATCAACCGATGTATCGAGTTGCCCGGCTGGCTCGGCGCCGAGTCGACGCGGGCGCAGCATGAGGCGTTGGAATCCCTCTCGGTTCGCCTTGCGGGTTTCGTAGTCGTCGACCCCCATGTGCAGGTAGTCCCAATGTTGCGGCAGATTGCTCGCATGCGCCGCCCGTTCGAAGTCCCACACGTTCACGGCGTCGTCGACGGACGTAATGAGCTGTCCGGTGAGCTGTTCCTCCAGCGCGTTTTGCGGCGGAAGCACCGGGTCCTGCACGGCCTGGGGTGGGCCGAGGGTCGAGGACGGCAGCGGCATCTCGGCGCCGCACCCTGAGCATCGCATGGCTCCTGGCACGGGAGCGTGTCGCGCCTCATGAGCCAACGCTTCCTGCCAGCTTGCGGGAAGCCCCTGAGACGCCAAACCGAGCAGGGGGCTGGCCGCGAGAAATTTGAAAAACTGCCGTCGGCTCGCGCCGCTCTTCGGGAGTGCCGTCTCTGGTGTGCGTCCGCTCATTCTTGCGTCTCCTGCTTGCATCTCGTGAACTGCATCGCGATCTGAATCCCCGCGGTGGTCCGGTCTGGGTGGACGACGCGCCTAGTGCGCCCCCGGGGCATCGTCCCCTTCGACCGGTAGCGCCATGGCGGCCAGTCCATCCTGCAACTGGACGATGATGAACTGCCTGCCCTCGTGGGTCCAACTGGACATCCCGTATCGCGTCAAACTCGGGATGTCCACCGCCCCGAGTCGCTCGCCGGTCCGTTTGTCGATGGCGTAGAGTTGGGGAGTGTTGTCAGCGGCCTGGCCACCCGCCACGAGCATCGTCGGGGTGACCACCATGGCCGTACTGCCGCCGCGACCCCGATTGATCTCGACGCCGTCGAGTCCCTGGACGAGCGGGTGGTTGCGGATCAGGTCCTGTTGCGCCTGCGGCGCGTCACCGTTCGGCGTGACCCACAGGTGCTCGCCCGTATTCACGTCGATTGCGGTGATCCGCCCGACCGGCCCCTTCCAGATCGGCAGTCCGTCGAGCGTCTCCGCCTCGATACTGCCGCGTACGGAGGTGGCGACCGCGGCCCACGGCGTGTAGGTTGTCCCCGACTGGTCCAACTCGTTCAGGGGCGACTCGCTGCCGGGCATGACCTGCAGCCTGAAGCAGCCACTTTGCGAACTCAGGAACACGATGCCCTGGACGGGGTCCCCTACGGCCGGGCCGGTGATATTGGTGCCACCCCCGCCGCCCGGGCAGTTCCAGGCTGGTCCCAAGGGGTCATCGAGGGTCCGCGGCGGGTCGAACAGGTTGTTAAAGAGGTTGTGCTCGAGGGCGACCTGACGCGCCTGCTCTTTGATCGCCGGCGTGTAATCGATCAGATGGTCTTCGGTCCGACCCTGGAGGTCATACGGCGCGGGACGGGTGGGAAATGGTTGCGTGGCTGCGAGTTGCTCGCCCGGCACGGTAGACGGCGGAACGTCGCGCTCCTCGATGGGCCAGATTGGCTCACCCGTCTCGCGGTTGAGGGCATACAGAAATACCTGTTTCGTCGCCTGGAACAACCCCTTGATCTCACGTCCGTCGACCGTCACGTCCATCAGCACCGGCGCGGTCGGTGTGTCGTAGTTCCAGATATCGTGGTGGACCATCTGATAGTGCCACCGACGCTCGCCGGTCGTGGCGTCGAGGGCGATGATGCTGGTACTAAACAGGTTGTCGCCGGGGTGGTGCCCGCCGTAGTAGTCGATGGTCGCGCCGTTGGTCACGACGTAGACCAGTCCCAACTCCGGGTCGGCTGACATGGGGGCCCAGGAGGAGACATCGCCGATCCACTGCCAGGCTTCGTTCTCCCACGTGTCGTGCCCGAATTCGCCCGGGCGCGGCACCACGTTGAATTTCCACTTCAGGTCGCCGGTTCGCGCGTCATACGCGAGGATATCGCCCGGGACGTTCTCGACCCGCGTCTGGCGATAGCCCTGTTCGGCCGAGTTGCCGACCACCACCACGTCGTCGACCACGATAGGCGGCGACGAACTCGTGATGTAGCCAATTTCTTTCGGAATCCCGATGCTCGGGTCGTAGGGGCGATCCATCGCCACCCACGGCCCCCAGTCGGAGATCAAGTCCTCTACGAGATCGACGGTGCCGCTGTCGTTAAAGCCGTCGACGGGCACCGGGCGGCCCCAGTTCTCGAGGGGACGGCCCGTGTCGGCATCGAGCGCATGCAGGAAAAAGCCCGGCGAGGTGATGAAGACCACGCTACGCCCGTCCAGCTCTGCGTAGGTGATGCCCTTGCCGTAGCCTTGGCGCATTGAATAGTCGTGCCGGGGTGTATTGGGCTCTCGGAAGGTCCAGAGCACTTCGCCGGTCCCTGGATCGAGTGCGACCACGTGGCGACGGTTGCCGGCCACGGTGATCAGCTTGCCGTCGATGTACGACGGCGTGGCCCGCGCGGTGCTGGGGCCGAAACTGGTGGCGTTCCACTCCCACGCCACCTCCAGTTCCTCGAAGTTCTCAGGTGTGAGCTCGTCGCTCGGCGTGTATCGGGTGTGCCACGCGTCTCCGCCCAAGTAGGTCCATTGCCCGTCCTCGGTTCCGGGCCCCTGGGCGCTGGCGGTTCGCGGCACGAGGATTTCCACGCCCAGCGCCGCCACGAGTCCCGCGACGATCGAGATGGCGCGAACGGCCGTACGTCGCTCTCTGGCGTTCATTCCCTTGGCTCCTGTGAACTGGTCCACGCAGTCGGGCGGTCAACCGCCATAGCGCGCAGTCATGGTAGCAGCGGTCGCCGACAGATGCGACCGTCGGCCGGTCCTACGGGGAATCTCGATAGCGCCGAGCTCGCCCGAGCGCGTCATGTGCGCTGCGGCGGCTCCTGTTGCGTGACCCATAGAACGCGCGCAGCGCCTGGGGGAGAAAGAACCCGCACCCGAGGCCGAGGGCGAAGATCGTCGTGTTGGAGAATGAGTCTGAACCGGCCGGGCCGCCGTACACGAGAAACAGGACGAGGCATGCGGCCCCCAGCGCGAGTCCGGCTATTCCAGTCAGCATCTCGTGTCTTCCTTGACCTGCCCGCTCGCGAGGGTGGCCACGTCAAAGGACCGCGAAGCCGACATCGGCAGCGCTGTCCTCGGTTGCCCGCTATTCCGTCGTGTTGTCCACCCACTGCGCCATCTGGTCGTTGTAACGCGCTCCGACCGCGGCGTCGGGCGGGAAGAGCCCGTCCAGGTGCGTCACGTCGTCGCGTGTCAGCGTGACATCGACTGCAGCGGCGTTGCTCTCCAGGTACGCCCGCCGCTTGGTGCCCGGGATCGGTACGATGTCCTGGCCCTTGGCCAGGAGCCAGGCCAGCGCCAATTGCGACGGGGTCGCGCCCTTTTCTCCCGCGAAGGTCCCGAGACGCTCGACCAGTGTTCGGTTGTGGGCCAAGTTCTCGCCCTGAAAGCGCGGGAGGCGCTTTCGCAGGTCGTCATCGCTCAGCGCGTCGGTGTCGGAGACACGACCTGTGAGAAACCCTCGGCCAAGCGGGCTGAACGGGACGAAGGTGATGCCGAGTTCTCGGCAAAGCGGGAGGACCTGCGTCTCCGGTTCACGCCACCACAACGAATACTCGCTCTGCAGGGCCGTGATCGGATGAATTTTAGAGGCGCGACGAATCGTGGCCGGCGCCGCTTCCGAGAGTCCGATATGCCTCACCTTGCCAGCGTCGACGAGGTCGGCCAGGGTTCCGACGGAGTCCTCGATCGGGATCTTCGGGTCGACTCGATGCAGGTAGAACAGGTCGATCACGTCGACTCGGAGCCGCGTCAGACTCTCGTCGCACGAGCGGCGAATTTCTTCCGGTGAGCCGTCGGGCCCGGCAGGACTGCCGACCTGGGCCGTCTGAATGCCGCACTTCGTCGCCAAGACCACGCCCTGACGCCGGTCGTTCAGGACGCGTCCAAGCAACGTTTCATTGGCGCCGTTGCCGTAGACAGCCGCGGTATCCCAGAAATTGATCCCGAGATCCAATGCGCGATGCAGCGTTTTGACCGACTCTTCGTCGTCGCCAGGACCGTAGCTTTGGGACATGCCCATGCAGCCAAGGCCAATCGCTGATACCTGCAGGTCGGTCTGTCCAAGTGTGCGCTGTTTCATGTGGTGCTCTTCTGGGCGGCGTGACACTGATATCTCGATGCGGACGTGGCAACGGCTATGCGAGCGCCGTGTCGAACAATGCGAGGAGACGGCTCCAGGCCCGCTCAGCCTGTGCTTCGTGATAGACGGTAGAGTCGGGCGGACACCATCCGTGCATCGCGCCAGCGTAGACCTCAACTTCCGCCGGTACACCGGTTGCCGCAAACGCGTCACGCAGTATGTCCTTGGCTTCTGGTTGACTTTCGTCGTCGTCGGCGGCGATGGCGAACAAGTAGTGGGCCTGCATGTCAGGCCCGAGCAGATGTGGGCTGTCTGGCTGATCGGTCACGAGCCCGCCGCCATGGAACGAGGCGGCCGCCCCGACGCGGTCGGGGACCGCCGCGGCAGTCCGCATGGTGAACGGTCCGCCCATGCAGTAGCCCGTGGTCCCGATTTTTCGATTCGTGTCGACGGACGCTTGGCTGTCGAGGAAGCTGACGAATGCGCGCGCGTCCCGGGTCTGAGTGTCAGCATTCACTGACCCCATGAGCGGCATCAGCGTTGCGCGCTCTTCCGCAAAGTTCGTCGAGTTGACGATCGGGGCCCGCTGCGATCGGTAGTACTGATTGACGACCAGTACCGAGTAGCCCGATTCCGCCAATCGCCGGGCCATCTGTCTCTTGGCCGGGCGCAAGCCAAACGCATCGGGCCAGATGATGACGCCCGGATGGGCGCCGCTTGCTGGATGGACGAAGTAGCTATCTGCGACGCCGTCGGGAGTCGTGACGTCGATCTCGGATTCCGTCACTGCCTGGGCGTTGGCGGCCCGAGGCAAGAGCATAGCCAGCCCAGCGCCCGCCGACACGGCCCCGAACTGCCGCCGGGTCAGCGTGGTGGCACCGAGATACCTCGCGTTGTCGGCATCCGTTCGTTCATCGCACATTGGCGTCTCCTTGCTGCATCCTGGATCTGCGGCTCCCTCCGCCATTCTACGTGATTTCGTACGGCGCTTCGTTGGCGTTTGGCGGTCGATTGATGGGGCTCGCGCACCTAGCCCTGGAGATGGAACAGACCTCTCTGGAGGCAGTAACGCACGTCGCGGCGGTTCCAACGGGGCAATGGCTCCGTTCACGAGTTGCCCCGCCGAACGCAGTTCCACGCGTATCGCGTTGACTCGAAGCGAGATGGTCGCAGCGGGCGTCTGGTACGATGCCACGCGCGAGCCGCGTGGGCGGCTTGCATGAGACCGATACCGAAGACGTGCCAGGCGCCTTCTTTGCGACCGAGCCGGACATACGCTCGGTCCCCGACGACATGATGCCCGATTCTCCGCACCACGATGCCACCCCGTCCGGTCCCGTCTCGACGTTTCTCGAGCGCCACTTCCGGCATTTCAATGCCGCAACCCTCGTCGCCGCCGCTCGCGGGTACGCAGACCATCTTGAATCCGGCGGGGGCATGATGGTGACGCTCGCTGGGGCAATGAGCACGGCAGAGCTCGGGTTGTCGCTGGCCGCGATGATCCGGCAGGGCAAGGTGGACGCCATCTGCTGTACGGGGGCCAATCTCGAGGAAGATATTTTCAACCTGGTGGCGCACGACTCCTACGTCCGCGTACCGCAGTACCGTGACCTCACGCCGGCCGACGAAGCCGGACTCCTGGCTCGCCACCTGAATCGCGTGACCGACACCTGCATTCCCGAGGGAGAGGCGATGCGACAGATCGAGGTGGTGGTCCTGGAGGAGTGGGCGCGCGCCTCTACGGCGGGCGAAAGATGCTTCCCACATGAATTCTTGTACCGCGTGTTGAGACGGCCGGAACTGCAGGCGTCGTTCCAGATTCCCGTCGAAGACAGTTGGTTGTTTGCGGCCATGGAACGCAACCTGCCGATGTTCGTCCCTGGATGGGAAGACTCAACCCTGGGTAACTTCTACGCGTCGCACTGTGTCACGGGCACTCTCCCGAACGTGCACACCGTGAAGACCGGCATCGAAGCGTTGATGGCGCTCACCGAGTGGTATGCCGCTGAGAGTGCGAGTCGGCCTCTCGGATTTTTTCAGATCGGCGGTGGCATTGCCGGCGATTTTGCCATTTGCGTGGTGCCGATGCTGCGGCAGGACCTCGCACGCGACGTGCCGCACTGGGGCTACTTCTGCCAGATCAGCGATTCGACGACGAGCTACGGGTCCTACTCGGGTGCCGTGCCGAACGAGAAGATTACCTGGGACAAGCTTGGCGTGGACACGCCGACATTCCTCATTGAATCGGACGCCACCATCGTCGCCCCGCTCGTGTTCGCGCATGTGCTCGGATGGTGACGCGGGGACCCGCTTGTGCCGGCCTCTGGTCCCATGAACGATAACTCGGGCGCGACGAGACAGGAGAGGCGACGCGCGCGGCCCGCTAGCGAACCCTGCGTTGAGGCCTAGAAGTCGTATCCGTCTGGCGAGTAGGCGACAGCGCCTGGGAAGTAGACGTTCTCGATGATGGAGCGCCCCATATAGACGGGCGAGGTCGCGGTCCGTGTTCGAGCCAGCTCACGCATGAAGGTGTTTTCGTTCTCGGGGGCCGGGATGCCCACCTCTAGGCAGGTCCGGACGATGCCCGCCATTTCGCCGGGTTCATCCCGTTGTGGGTAGTGGTTGGCCGTCGGCAATAGCCAGTAGCTGCTCTCTACGGCCCGCTTGTCGAGGTAGTTGTACCAGATGTGATTCCCGATGCGGGGCGGGTTGACCGTGTCCTGGAGTCCCCAAATCAGCGCCGTCGGAACTGGGCTTTCGCGTAGCGTGTCCAGCCAGCGGTACTCGTTCGCGGTTCGCTCCAGCAGGTACTTACCGACATACAGCCGTGCGCCGATCCCATCGTTGAAAGCCTGGATGTCAGCGTAGGCCACCTGCTGTGGCGTGCCTTCGGTCACTCGAGGTCTGGCTTGCTGCTCCCGGACCATCTCCGGGCCCCGAACCGCGTGCTGTGTCTCGTACTGGCGCTGGTTGAGGTTGGCCAGGGGCAGGAAGAGTCCACCGTTGGAGATGAAGTGATAGGGGATCTCGTAGGTCGGGTGCTCGCGGGCCAGGTAGTTGCCAAGGAACGCAAACCCGACACTGCCACCGCGATCGTGGGTCAGGAGATGGAACCGGGGCAGTTCCACGATGTTCCGGACGAAGTGGTCGACGAGCTTCGCATCGTCTTCCAGCATGTACGAGTAGCCGTCCTGGGGCTTGTCGGAAAAGCCGAATCCAGGGAAGTCCAGAATCGCGATGAAATAGTCCTCTTCAAGTAAGGGGATCATGTCCCGGAAGTCGAAGCTGGACGTGGGGTAGCCGTGCAGGATAACCAGCGCCGGCTTCGCGCGGTCCCCAAAGGTCCGGTAGAAGACCTTGACTCGACGCCCCTCATTGTTCGGCGTGGTCGAGGTCCATTCGAAATACGACCCGGATCGGTACCACTCCTCGGCGAGCGGGGAATAGAACGTGAAATCGGTCCGCGGTGCGGGCGTCTGCGAGGCACGCACGGTCGCACCCGCGTAGGGAGGGAGGAGTGTTGGGCTCGCGGCGGCGAACTTCAGGAATGATCGTCTGTCCATGGTCCTACCTCTCGGTGACTAGCGTCATCCGCCGCAGTCCGTCCCCGGTCGCGCGGCGTCGGTCATGGGCCATCGTTCATCGCTCATCGTTCATAAAGCGAGGCCCCGCCCAGTTCGTGAAAGACGACGGGTATGAAGTCGTTGGCGTTCCACGTGGCCTCTTGTCCCCACTTCGCGTCGTAGTCCGCCGTCGGCCGCGAGGCCATCACTTCGTCCAGGGTTTTGCCCTCCGAGATCAGCGTCTTCACCGTGTCGCGGACGTCAACCGTCATGTCGAGGAACTCGACCATGGCGTCGCGCCCGACGACGGCGAGGCCGTGCCCAGGGATGACCCGGGTGTCCGGTCCGGCGAGGTCAATGGCCACCTCCAGCGCGTTGATGGTGCCAGCGAGCGACCCGCCGTTGTAGACATCGATGATCGGATAACTGGTTGTGCGAAACACGTCGCCGAGATGCAGCGCATCAGACTCCGGGAAGTAGACGAACGTGTCGCCGTCGGTGTGCGCAGCAGGGGCGAAGAAAGCGCGCACCTCTTCGCCATTGAAATGGAAGCTCATCTCGTCGTTGTAGGTGATGATCGGCCGCGCGCCCTCGGCCGGTTGCGGCGCGAATCCACCGGTGCGGGACCGTGGGAAGCGAAGTCGCTCGGCTGCGCGGCTGCGGACATTGTGATGGGCGAAAATCAACACGTCCCGGCTAGCTAGTGCTTCGTTGCCCCCAATGTGATCGGGATGGACATGGGTGTTGATCAGGAATCGAATCTTGCGATCCGAGATGTCTTCGACGGCTGCGACCAGGCGGTCAGCGAGCGGGGCGAACAGTGAATCCACCAGCAGCACGCCATCGGGTCCCGCGAAGACGCCGATGTTGCCGCCTCCGCCAGGACGCGTCACCATGTGCACGTTGCCCGCCACCGGCACCGCCGTCAACTGGACGCCGCTAAACGCGTTCTGCTGACCATCGGCGACCGCGACAATCGCGCCGAGCGCCACACACGTGGCTGCGACCGCGTACCGTGGGTGTGTCATTCGAGTCTCCTCTGACGCTCGTGATTGGCGGCCTGTTTGCGGTCGGCCGCTGTTGGTTCCCGGATCCAAGACAACGGGTTATCGCAACGCGAGCGCGACCCATTCGCCACCGCCGGCTTGAGAGCCGACGGGCACCACAATGTACTGCGTGCCTTCGTGGACGTAGGTCATGGGCGAGCCGGTGCTGCCGGCCGGGAGTGTCGTCTCCCAGACAACGTCGCCCGACGCCTTGTCGAAGGCTCGGAAGCCCTTGCCGGCATCGGGACCCCCGCCGGGAGGTGTTCTGATCATGCTCGGGTCGCCCTCGGTGACAAACAGCAGACTCTTGGTCAGCAACGTCATCGCGCGCCCGGGCTGTCCGAGTGGGGGCAGGTCAAGATGCGCGATGGCCGGGTGGTCGCGCGGGCCGTCGCCATTGGGCACCATCCAGACGTGTTCGCCGGTATTCATGTCGATGGCGGTGATTCGACCGTAAGGTGGCTTGAGCAACGGCAGTCCCTGCGGTCCCGGGATCATCTCCCGAAGGCCGCGCGTGTAGCGCACGTTCATCGTGTCGGGGTTGCCCGGCCGCAGGTCGGCGCCGAAGGTGCCGGTCACCGACGGCACATAGAGTACGCCCGTCTCCGGATCGAACCCGGCGCCGCCCCACTCGGCTCCGCCCACAACGCCGGGCATCTGCAAGGTGCCTTTCAGGTCGCCGTCACCGTCGCCCCGAATCGAGGGCGGCGTGTAGATCTCGCCCATTGCGTATGACGCGGCGATGTCGATTGCTTCTGCACGCAGCTCCGGGGTGAAGTCGATCAGCGAGTCGACCGAGATGCCGTGGACATCGAAAGGTGCCGGCTTTGTAGGAAACGGTTGCGTCGGGGAAATCCATTCCCCGGGTGTGTCCGATGCGGGTACGGGTCGCTCCACGATCGGCCAGATCGGCTCGCCGGTCACCCGGTCGAACACATACGCCATCGCCTGCTTGGTCAGCTGCACGACCGCCTTGATCGGACGGCCGTCGACGGTGATGTCCATCAGGATGGGCGCTACGTTGTTGTCGTAGTCCCACAGGTCGTGGTGCACCATCTGAAAGTGCCAGACCTGCTCGCCCGTGTCGGCTCGGACACAGACCAGACTATTGGCATATAGGTTGTTTCCTGGCCGATGCCCGCCATACATGTCATTCGTCGGGGCCCCGGTCGGGAGATACACGAGCCCGAGTTCCTCGTCGGCGCTCATCATCGTCCAGACATTCGAAGTCCCTGAGTACTCCCACGAGTCGTCCAGCCAGGTCTCGACTCCGGGCTCGCCGGGTTTCGGAATCGGGCTCCAGGTCCACCTGAGCTCACCGGTACGCACGTCATACCCGCGCACATAGCCCGGCCGCTGCTCCTTCACCGTCGGGTGGTCGTCCATGAGTGACCCGAGGATCACGACGTCGCGGATGACCAACGGCGGCGAGATGACGCGATAGTCGATCAGTTCGGGCGTGTCGGCGTAGACGCGGAGGTCCACCTTGCCGGCATCGCCAAAATCTGGAATCAGCTGACCGGTCTCGATGTCGGTGGCGAGCAGATAGGGTGGGCGCACTGACAGAATGCGCCGACTGGCCCCGGTGTCGTCTTCCCAGTAGCCAACGCCGCGATTGGCCGTGCCCCGCGGAGTCTCCTCACCGAGGAACGGCAGATCCTGGACCCAGATGGTCTCCCCAGTCGCCGGGTCGAATGCTTCCACCAGTCCGATCCCGTTCGAGGCATAGAGCACACCGTTGACCATTTCTGGCGTCGAACGCAAGTTGTCCGAATAGCGGAGGTCTGGCCATCGGTCCAACAGCGTCTGGTCGACCGGTGGCCGCCGCCAGACGATGTCGAGATCGTCGATTGTGTCCGCGTTGATCTGGTCCAGGGGCGCGTACCGGGTGTAGCCGCTGTCGCCGCCCTGCACACGCCATTCGCCTGTCGTCCCGTGCTGGGCATCCGCCGGGCCCGCCACGCTCGAGACCAGAAACGCCAACGCGACGGGCAGGGCTTTGGTCGTGCGGGACCGGTGTGTCGTCTCGTGTGCCATCGCTCAGGTCCTCTGATGGGTCAGTTCGTCGCGCGCGGCGGCCCGCAGAGCGGAGCGGCATTCCCGTCCGCTCGTGGGGAACTGTGGTCGACTGTGTGGTTCGTCCCGCCATTCTAGCCCACCCATTCGGGACGGGTGGGCGCCGATGCCCCCTCTTTTCTACGTGAAGACGAGGTGGCCGGCTCCAGGGCTCCCGGGATGGCGGTTACACTGGCGCATGGCCACTTCACGAATCGTGATGCCCGCACTTCTGGTCGGGACGCTCCTCGCGTCGGGCACCGAGGTCGTCGCCCAGACGTTCACCTTCGAGCAATCCTTTCCGGCCACAACGGCGACGGTGCTCGAAGTGACGACCGAGCGGAGCAAGATCACGGTGCGGGCCGGGGAGTCCGAGGAGGTGGTCGGCGTGGGGCGCGTCTCTGTGCGCGTCGCCTGGAATTCGCCGCGTGATGCGATGGCACTTGCTCGGGCGATCGCCGCTCAACCGCCGGTCGAACACACGGGCGACACGGTGCGCCTCCAGATTCCAAGCGATGCACGGACTCGACGGGCCGTGACGATTGCCTACGAGGTCCAGGTCCCCGCCGGTACGCGGGTCATGACACAGAGTGAGTCGGGCGCGACCCGCGTCGAAGGTGTACGCGCGGCGGTCTCGGTTCGCACGCAATCCAGTGCCATCACGCTGGTGGACCTGGGCGAGACGCTGATCGACACCGGGTCCGGCGCGGTGTCGGTCGACGGGGCAGGTCCGCTCTGCGTGACGACCTCGAGCAGTGGTATTGACGTGGCCCGCGTGAGCGAGGGCTTGGTTGTGAGGACGCAGAGCGGGCGGGTGACAGCCTCATTGGTGAGCGACGGTGATGTCGACGTCGAGACCGGTTCGAGTGCCATCACAGTCACCGGGGTCGACGGCCGATTTGCCGCCTCGACCCAGAGCGGCCGGGTGCGGGTCTCGGGCAACCCAAGGCTGCCGTGGACGGTGACCACGGGGTCCAGCGCCATCGAAGCCGAGTTCCCCTCGGATGCGGCTTTCACGCTCGACGCCTCGTTAGGGTCCGGATCGGTCCAGACACAGAACCTCAGTGTGGAAGGCGAGAGTGACACGCGCCACATAGCGGGCTCGCTCGCCTGGGGTGGCCCGGTCGTCCAGTTCACGAGCCGGAGCGGCTCGATCAAATTGCGCTCCGCCGGTTCGTAGGCGTAGACGCAGGCGTTCAGCACGTCGAAAACTCGGGGTGACCCTCGGCGTCGCGGCAGGTGCCAACAGCATGAGAGGCGAAGTATGAAGACAATGAAGTTGCTGGGTGTGACGTGTCTGGTTGCGTTGTCGCTGGGATTCATCCAGCAGGGCAATACATCGTGTGCGGCAGTCGGCGAGGTCCAGTTCATCTGCGACGTGATCAGTCCGGAAGACCTGGCGGTCGTTCCCGGCGAGGAATGGATCATTGCCTCTGGGGACCAGGAAGGCGGGCGGATCCAGCTCGTCAACGTACAGGACAAGACCGCGACCGTCCTGTTCCCGACACGCAATTCACGTGTACGACTCGACGCGGTGACCTATCCAACCTGTCCCGGCCCGATCGATCCGTCGGAGGGCGACGAATTCAGGGCCCACGGGCTGTATCTGACACCGGACTCAGGCGGGGTCCATACGTTGCATGTCGTGCACCATGGTCGTCGCGAATCGATCGAAGTGTTCGAAGTGGACGCACGAGGGGACTCGCCGGTGCTGACCTGGGTGGGATGCGCGGTGGCGCCGGAGCCGTTGGTGTTGAACTCCGTGGTGGCCTTGCTAGCCGGCGGCTTTGTCGCCACAAGCCCCGCGACAGGAGACGTCTGGGAGTGGCAGGCCGACTCCGGGTGGACGCTGGTCCCGGGGAGCGAAGATACCGTGCCCAATGGCCTTGAGGTGTCGAGTGACGGTCGGTGGCTCTATATTGCCGGTTTTGCAGAAGCCAAGATGACGCGGTTGTCACGCGGACAGGTACCGATGCAAAAAGAGGTCGTCGCGCTGGACTTCCGGCCTGACAATCTCCGCATGTCACTCGACGGATCGACGATTTTCGCCGCGGGTCCTGGCAACATCCAGACCCCGCGGGACACGTCGGTCGAATCATCGAACGTAGCCACCATCGATCCACGCACGCTCGAGGTGCAGACGGTCTTTGAACACCCGTTCATCGACGGGTTCTTTGCGGGCACCACGGCGATTCAGGTCGGAGACGAGATGTGGCTCGGCACGTACCGCGGGGAGCGGATCGCGTATGTCTCCCGGTGATCGGGTCAGGAGATGAAGACGGCGGCCGCTAGCCCTCGAGCTCGTCGACGATGGCCTGAACATTGCGTCGCACGGACGCCGGGTTGGGAGGATCGTAGCCGGCATAGTTTGCCGGCACCGTCCAGCCGATCGCGATGGCATCGACGCTCCGACCCGCCGATCGACCCGATCGGACCATGTCCAGGAAATCACGATTGAAGGCGGCCCATTCGTTCAAATCCGCCCAACTCGCCTAGGTGCTGTGACCGGTGATGATGGTATCGACATCCGGAATGGTGTCGTGCGCACGTTGGATCGTGTCGGAGATCGCGACGCCGCTCCCGCCGTTCTCGGCGTCGAGGAATGGCACGCGCTTACCCAAGAACGCGTCGCCCGCATGTAGTGTGCGCAGGGCCGGGAAGACCACCCACGCGTCACCGCCCGTGTGCGCGCGTCCAAAATAGTACAGGTCGACCTGGTCGGCTCCGCTCCCCAGCGACAACCGGTCGGTGAACGTGCGGGTGGGCAGCCCGTGCCCGTTCGTCTCCGCGAATACATTGACCGGTGGCTCGGTGCGACCGGTGTAGGGACGCATCGCTTCCATGTTGGCCTTGGTGGTGTCGTGTGCCACGAACTCGACGGTCGGCGCGAACGCGACATTTCCGCTGACATGGTCACCGTGGCTGTGGGTGTTGATCAGCGTCGTGACCGGGTTGCCTGTCAGTGTCCCGATGGCCTCAAGAATCGGCTGTCCCCACCCCGGGTTCTTGGTGTCCACGACCACCACCCCATTCGTCGTGACGAACACGCCCGTGTTGCCGCCGCCACCCTCTCCTCGCAGGACGAACAGATTGTCTTCGAGCTGCTCGACCTCAATAACTTTGGGCGTGTCTTGTGCAGCCACGACGGCAAGCGAGAGCGCGGCGACGATGGCGAAGACGATACTGCGTTGCATCACGTGCCTCCTGTGTGGATTGACGGGCCGTCGGCCGGTTCACTCGCCGATAGCGATGAGCTCGTCGACGGTGCGGACGTACCACACGCCGTCGACAAGCGCCGGCGAGGCGAGCGTGCGGGCGCCGATGTCGTTGGTGTGTAACAGCTCGAATGTCGACCCGGTCTTCAGCACGTAGGTCAGACCATCGTCGTTGGTGATGAATAGCTTGTCGTCGACCACGACCGGCGACGCGGAAATTCCCTCCCGCTGTGGCCGGCCCAGTCGCTCCTGCCAGACGGCCTCGCCAGTTCGAGCGTTCAGGCAGGTGATGATGCCTGACATGTCGTTGAGCGTATAGAGGTAGTCGCCGTAGAGCACCGGGGAGGGGACGAACGGGGAGCCCCGGGTCGTCTGCCATTCGACGTGGGTGGCAGTCACGTCGCCGCGGCCACCCGGGCGAATGGCCAGCGTCGGACCGGCGCGGCCCGAGGTGCAGAAGACCAGGCCGAGGCCGACGACCGGGGTCGGGATCACCTCGAACAGGTTGCCGTCACAACTCCACAGTTCGTCGCCCGTGGTCGGGTCGTAGGACTGCACCTGCCGGCTGCTGCTGACGATCAGCTCGTCGTGGTCGCCAAGCGAGATCGCGATCGGAGAGCCCCAGCCGACGCTGGCCGACCGTTCGGTGCGCCAGCGCGTCTCGCCGCTCTCGGCGTCGAGCGCGATGACGAACGCGCCGGCCGAGTTCCGATTGATGCCGCCAGCACCGAACGACGCGCCCTGATCCTGATAGATGATGATCGTGTCGTCATAGAGCAGGGGCGACCCGGCCGGGCCGTGATAGTTCTGGATCTCGCCCAGGTCTCGGTGCCACACCACGTTCCCGTCGAAGTCGAGCGCCAGCAGCCCACGGCTGCCGAAGGATGCGTAAACGCGGTCTCCGTCAGTCGTCGGTGTGGCCGAGGCGGGCGTGTTCTTGCCGTGGTGACGTTCGACGCGACCCTCGGGGGCTTCCGTCTCCCACAACAGCGTGCCGTCCGACCGGCGGAAGCTGAGCACCGAGAGTCGTCGTCCGCCGTCGCGGGACGTGGTCAGGAAGATCTGATCGCCCCAGACGACTGGGGACGAGTGCCCGGAGCCTGGTACTGGCATGCGCCACCGCACGTTGGTGGTTGCCGACCAGGTGTCGACGTAGCCGCCGGCGTCGACCACGCCTTGCCCGGACGGGCCGCGCCAGCGTGGCCAGAAGCGATCACCATCGTTCGGCGGTGGCACTATCCGTACACCGGACGGCGCCTGGGCTGCCGCCGGCGCGCCGGCCAGCACGGTCAGAAGCAATCCGGCCCAGACGGAGGTTCGCGAAAATTTCATCAAGCTTGATCCCCTGCGGTCCAGTGTAGTGTCCGGCAGCGGTTTAGACTAGTCGTGTCGTCCCTCATATCTCGAGCAGGAACCTGCCACCGTTCGGCGGTGAGTATTGGAGGCCCAGCAGCGCCCGCGTATTGGTCGACCAAGCGCCGGGCGAACATCGGGCTTGTGTGAGGATTGTCGGGACAGGGGACCACTATGACCGAATGGCTGCCGCGCGTTGTTGTTGGGACGGCACTCGCCACGCTGCTGGGAACGGCGACCCAGGCCAGGCAAGAGACGGACCCTGTGGAGGCGCACCGAGCGTTGGCGCGGGCGGCAGCGGGGGAGGAGCATCTGGCCCTGCTCGAAACCGTGTGCCGCGTTCCACGACCAGTTCAGGCACGCGCGGCAAACGTCCCGCGGCCACCGAGGACAGTGCCAGATCGTGAGGACTGGTACGCCGAGCCGGCGCAGGTGTTCGACAATCTGTACTTCGTGGGCACCCGGGAACATGGTGCCTGGGCCATTACGACGTCGGAGGGCATCATCATCATTGATGCGCTCTACGACTACGCGGTCGAAGCCGAGGTTGTGGACGGCCTGAGAAAACTGGGACTGGATCCCGAAGACATTACCCATGTGGTCATCAGTCACGGCCATGGTGACCATCACGGCGGTGCCAAGTATCTACAGGACCAGTTCGGCGCCCAAATTGTGATGGGGGCGCCAGACTGGGATCTCGTCGAGCGCAGCACGCGTGATCCGATTCCGAGTCGCGATGTGGTGGCAACCGATGAGATGGAGATTCGACTTGGTGAAACCACGGTCACGATGTACCAGACACCGGGGCACACGGAAGGTACCGTGTCGACCATGATCGAGGTCCGCGATCGGGGGCGGTCACATCTGACAGCGTCCTGGGGGGGCACGTCGTTGTTCGCGACGACGTCCGTGGAATCGATACAGGCCTATATCGACTCGGCGGTGCGCTATCAGCAACTCATAGAGACGCGTGGCGCTGACGTGCTGATCGCAAACCACACCAGCTTCGATCGGACACCAGACAAACTTGTGGCGCTTGCGGACCGCCAGCCCAGTGATCCGCACCCGTATGTCATCGGAACTGACGCAGTGCGGAGCTACGTGAAGGTGGCTGAGGAATGTGCCCGTGCCGAGCTTGCACGACGGCTAGCTGAGTAGACTACTGACGAGGCGTGCTCGAGCCGTCTGGCCTGGCCCGAGCTGGTTCAACGAGGAGCTGAGATGCGTTTTCAGGCAATAACGAACGGTCGAGTTTTCGGTGTGCTGACGATGGTTGTGGCGCTGGCCCCGGTATCCGCGGTGGCGCAGCCGTCATCGCCCGGCGGGACATCCGCGCCGCGCACGGGCGATGGGCAACCGGATCTACAAGGCGTGTGGGATTTCGGTTCTGTGACCCCACTGCAGCGCCCCGCCGCACTGGGCGATAAAGCGTTTCTGACCGAGGAGGAAGCGTCCGCGCTGGAAACCCAGGCCGCCGCCGGGCGCGTCGATCGCCCGCCGCGCGCCGGTGACCCCGGCAGTTACAACCAGTTCTGGTTTGCCGGCGGTACGACGGTGGCGGGGACCAGACGCACGTCACTTATTTCTGAGCCCCCGGATGGGCAATTGCCGGCGTACACGACAGCGGGGGAGTCCCGGATGGCCGCTCGCGCGGATGCCCGGGGGCGGAACGCGGGTCCCGAGGACCGGGACATCGACGAACGGTGCATTCTTGGTTTCAATTCCGGACCCCCGATGTTGCCGGGCGCATACAACAACCTCGCTCAGGTGTTTCAGGTCCCCGGATATGTCGTGATTCTCAATGAGATGGTGAACGACGTGCGTGTCATTCCACTTGACGGTCGCCCGGCGCTCCCCTCGCACATTCAACAGTGGAAGGGCGATTCACGTGGTCGCTGGGAGGGTGACACGCTCGTGGTCGAGACCCGAAACTTCAGGGACATTGGCACCGCGCACCCGGCGCCAAATATGGAACTCCTCGAAGCCCTGGGCCCGCAGCTCCATCTGACCGAGCGCTTCAGCCGTCTCGACGGAGACACGCTGTCCTATGCGTTCACGGTTAACGATCCCACGGCGTTTACCCAGCCCTGGAGCGTTGAGACGACGATGACCAAGACGCCGGACCCGCTCTACGAGTATGCCTGCCACGAAGGCAACTACGGCCTCTTCAATATTCTGGCCGGTGCGCAAGCCGAGGCCCGCGCGACTGAGGCCCGGTAGCCGGCGGAAGGCTGGCTATCTCGAGTAGAGCGGCGCGGCACCCGGCAAATCAGGGCAGGGCGAAGACGAAGAGGTTGTTGGCCGAGCTTGGGCGAAGCTCTGGGGTCAGCATCCCGAACGCGGCCGTTGTGATGCTCGTCCCGGTGCTGACCGCGACGTACTGCTTTCCGTCGACGGCGAATGTGATCGGGAAGCCGGTGACGCCGGAGCCGAGGTTGATCTCCCAGAGGACCTCTCCGGTGTCCTGGTTGAGGGCTCGGAAGCGGCCGTTGGTGTCGCCGCCAAAGAGCAGCCCTCCGGCCGTGGCCACCAACGACATCGTCGCGGCCCGTTGCTCATAGACCCAGAGCGTCTCACCGGTCTCCACGGAGATCGCGCGCACGGTGCCGACATTGTCGGTGCCGGGGGCAATTTCGCGACGCCAGTCGATCGCGTACAGCGAATTCGGACCCGTCTCGGCGTTGGTGGCGCGCATTCGCGAGCAGGTGTTCCGCAGCGGAAAGAACATGACGTTGGTCTGCGGGCTATACGCGCCGGCCTCCCAATCCTTGCCGCCACTGGCGTGGGGACAGGTCAGGACCTGTTGGCCCGGGCCGGTGAACACAACCTCTGAGTTCTCGGTCACGGCGCCAGTGACGCCGTCGATGTCACTGACGACGTTCTGGATGACAGTCGGCGTAGCCCACAGGAACTCGCCGGTGGCGCGGTCGAGCGTATAGACGATACCGGTCTTGCCCGGGATACCGGTTATCACCCGTCGGGTTTCACCGGGCCGTAGGTTCGGGTTGCTCCACTGGACCGCTGTCGGGTCAGGCCGCACGACGGTGTCGACGAGCAGGCGCTCGAACGGGTGATCCAGATCCCAATGGTCGTTCAGGTGCTGGTAGTACCACACGATATCGCCAGTGTCGGCGTCCAGCGCGAGCGTCGAGTTGTGATAGAGGTGCTTGTTGTCAACGCCGCCCAGTCTAAATTTCGGCGCGGGTGAGGTCACGGAGGTCCCGACGTAGACCAGGTTCAGTTCGGGGTCGAAGCTGGGCACCATCCAGGAACCGACGTGCCGACGGTCCTCGAACGGCACGCCTCCCCACGTCTCGTCGCCGGGCTCGCCCGGCCCGGGAATCAGCCGTCGCCGCCAGAGTTCCTCACCGGTGACGGCGTCGTGGGCGGCAATGATGCAGGCGTCTGGTCCCCCGGTCGGCATGCAGCTGCGCCCTGAGATGATCTTGCCGTTGGCGATGATCGGCCCAGAGGTCTGGGTGACGGGGTCGCGACGGTGGTCCAGGATCTCGGTGTCCCAGAGCAGCTCTCCGGTCGCAGCGGCGAGCGCGAAGACGTGGCCATCCGTGCTGGTGTCGATGATGGAGGTGCCGTAAATGGCGAGGTTTCGGTTCGCGTCCATCTGCACGCGACTTAGATGATCGGCCAGGTCGGCCGGGCGCTCCCGACGGTGCTCCCAGAGCAGGTCACCGGACGTCGCGTCCATGGCCTGCACGACGTCGCGGGGGTTAGGCATATAGAGCACGCCGTCGCGAACCAATGGGGTTCCTTGCTGCAGGCCCTCGGTGAGACCTCGCGTCCAGACCATCCTGAGGTTGCTCACGTTGGTGCGATCGATCTGTTCCAGCGGGCTATGACCCCAACTGTCGAGTGTGCGACGCCACATCAGCCAGTCGGCCGGATCTGGGTTTTGCAGTTCCGCGTCAGTGACGGGTGTGACGGCGCCCTCGCGTGTCTGTCCCAATACAGGTCCCGCCCCCTGCGCGAATAGCGACATCAGGACGGCGGCACACGACACGGATGACGCGGAGCGTGGTTGAAACATGAGGTTCCTCGTGCGAAGCGGAGCAGTCACGGATATCGCAATACGCGGCTTCAGATGGTAACTTTATTTCGATCAGTGTTCGTAGAACCCGGCCGCCGCACCGAGGTTCGTTTCGCGCCACCGCACCAGGCATGGCGGCCGCGCGGGTGGGCGTCGAGGGCCCGGCCCGCATCGAGCCGTGAGTCGGCTCAGAGGAGGCGACATGGCGACACCAGCTCAGACATCAGAACAGTAGTACGCCAACGTGCGTGCCCAGCTGCACGAACTCGACAAAGCGCTCGGCCGGCTTGCGCGGGTCCCGGTGCCGGCCGCCCTGTCCGCCGACGAGTCGAACAAACTCGCCCGCGCGGGCCAGAAAGCGAAGGCGGCTATCGAGCAGCTACTGGCGACGATAGGCGTGCTCGAACAGACACCGCTCAATGTCGTCGACCTGCAGATGCGCATGAAGCAGGAGGTCAGGCACCTCGTCAGACCGCTCAAAACCGTCGATGCCCTCGCCTCGAAGGCCGTCGACCAGAGCGAGCCGCTGAAGCAACGGTTGATCGAGCTCGAGGCGTAGGCGCAGTACGCAGCGGGCGCGTTGTTTCCGTCGTGTATCCGAGGGTTGTCGGAGATCAACGACCTCATCTGGCTTGAGCTCCGGCCGAAGGTGCTGGGTGACTTCAAACGTGAAAGACAGAGTCAGAAAGACAAGAAGAAGTGGAGCGCGGCCAGGCAGATCGCGGTGACACGGGCGACTGGACGCTCCTGCATGATCCTCAGCGTGCCACCGCTAGTGCAGCGCGCATGACCCGATGACGGCGAAGCTAAGGTGATCGGCCTTCAGGGCCTAGCCTAGACCGCCCAGGAACTCCAGCAGGAGCTGACTCGTGGTTTCTGCTTGTTCCTGCTGCACCCAATGGCCCGCGCCCTCTACCAGGTGCACCGCACGCATGTCGGTACAGGCCACGTTCTGCATCCGCTCGAACGAACCGGGGCTCTGGTAGGTTCCCCAGTCGCTGGCTCCACTGATAAACATGGATGGCTGATCGATGGTCCTACCTGCGTACAGTTGCACCTCTTCCGCCCCGACCCGGCTCCCGCCCATGCGATAACCGTTCAAGCCACCCTGGAAACTGGTGCGTCCGTATTCTTCGGCGTACACCCTGAGCGCTGCATCCGGCAGCCAACTGTTGGCGGCGATGTGCCCGGCGGACGGCATAACGTCCGCCACTGTTTCCGCCATGCCCTGATTCAGCTGCATGATGTAGTAGTTCGGCATCTTTGCCCACTCCTCAGCCGTACGGGCCGCCAGCCGATAGGGCGCGTTGCCCTCCCAGTCCGCGCTCTTGAAATGGTAGTAACCGCGAATGAAGTCATGGATGCCCTGGCTCGCGTGCCACATGTTTTCGTTGGCGTCGCGAGTGGTGTAGTAGCGCTGATAGTGTTTTCTCGGGCGCGGCAATGCGGCCAGATCGTCATAGATGCTCTGTGCGGTGGCGGCGGGGGCCGGTGGTGGATCGTCTGCCGTATCGAACGGCAAGGCGGTTGTGCCACCGAACGGCGCGCTCATCATCACCGCCGCCGGGAAGATGTCTGGTCGGGCGACCGCGCACCAGGCCGCCAGCGGCGAGCCGGCGTCATGGCCGATCACAGCGGCGACAGACCGGTAGCCGAACGCAAGAACCAGACCCAGGGCATCCCGTACCTTGTTCAGCCGACGAAATGGCGAGAGATCCGCATCATAGTCGGAGCTCCAGCCAGTGGTGCGACCGAAGCCGCGAACGTCCGGGGCAATGACGTGATACCCGGCCTCGGCCAGCGGCACCATCACGTTCCGCCAACTGTAGGCCAACTCAGGAAATCCATGCAGTAGCAGCAATGCCGGTCGATTGGGAGTCTCGTGACCTGCTTCCAAGACGTGGACCCGCAAACCATTGAGGTTGTTGACGAATCGCGAGCGGACGCCGTCCGGGAGCCAGGCGGCGGGGTAGGGTTCCAGTTGAATACCCAGGCCCGTAGGTTGCGCGGACGCCAGACGCGGCACCACCGATGCGGCCCCAAGCGAAGCGAGCCCGACTGAGGACGCCGCCAACATCTGCCTTCGTGAAATTCCAGTCATAGCTTTGTGTCCTCGTCTATCCGACGCGACCGATCACGTCTCCGTCGGTCGACACGCCAAGGCCGTTGAGGTGGCGGTTGACGTAGTTGAAGTAGCCGCAGACCTGATTTGTCTCGAGTATCTCGCCATCATCCGCACCCGCGTCCCGTACGACGGCGAGATCGGCTTCTGTGATGTTCGCCACATCGAGGGTCAGCTTCTCGACGTGCTGCAATAGTGCAAGGTACTTTCCGGAGAACGCGCGCTCCGGCTCCCGGTCCAACAGCGAGGCAACGGCTTCGGCTCCCCGTTCCTCTCCACCCAGCAGCGCACGGGCATTCTGCGAATGATGCGCGAGGCTGTAGGTGCATCCATTCAGGATGCTGGTGTAAGTGCCGACGGCCTCCAGAAACCACTCGGGCAGCACATTCTCGGGATGATGCAGGACCGCACGATACAACGCCATGTGGCCCTGCATCGTGTGGGGACGCAGCGAGTGGGCTTGCATCACATTGTCCACCGTGCCGTGTGGTGTCCTCGCGTTCTCGTAGGCACGGGCCAGCGCGTCGGTGGCCTCCTCGGGTGGAACCGTTTGAATCCACGCAATCATCTCGGGCCTCGTTCCTGGCGCTTGTGGGCTCCGGAGAAGATTCGCCGGACCATCGGCTCGAAGTGCTCGATCGGCAAACTCTGGACGTTGGGATCGATGGTCGTAATGTCGTATCGCGCGACGAATTCGGCGGTCCAGTTATAGTGTGGGTGAGCCCGCCAGCGGTCACGTTCGTTGGTGAACGCCGGATCTTCCACTTCCTGGTATCCGTGCAAGTGGACGCGCTGAAACATCTCGTGATGTTCAAGTACCCAGACATTCCGCTCGGACACATGCGGCCGCAGCAGGTCCGCGGCGAACCGTCCATGATCTTCAGAGCACACGGTAAATCCGATGTCGTGCAGCAATCCGGTCACGACCGTGTCCTCGTCATGGCCGTCGCGATGGAGGAGCGTCGCCGTTTGCAAGCAGTGCTCGTAGTTGTTGATGAGATAGCCGAAGGTTGGCGCATCACGCGAGACCTTCAACATGTCGAGCACTTGAATCGCTTGCTGTGCTTCGAGGTACTCGGCCCGCTGGCTGTTCATCAGGGCCCAGTCCTCCGCGCGGTAGTCGTCCATGTTGAGCTTTTCGACGTAGCGCCAGTCTGGCCGCAACAGCGGGGAGCGTTCACCAGCCTTGCGCTGGGTCGCCGTCACACCCCTGTCCTCGACGCGGTGCGGGCGTTTTTCAGTCGGCACTATTCAGCTCCTCCGATACGCGAACGCCTCATCGTAGCGCTCCATGATGTAGTCCGCGCACCTCACCGGCTCATGCTTGGGCCGCTCTCCGGCACGGGTGACCGGATTCACGATGGAGTCCCAATTCGGGTCGACGAACATCGCGACAGAGTACCGTTCTTTGCCTAGCGGGTTGACGACGCGATGTGGTGTCGACGCGAAACGCCCGTTGCTCCACCGGGCCAGGAGATCCCCCACGTTCACGACGAAGGTGTCCGCGATGGGTGGGGCGTCTATCCAGGCTCCCGTTGTATCCCTCACCTGGAGTCCCCCGACGCCATCTTGCGCCAGCAGAGTCAGGGTGCCGAAGTCCGAGTGCGGCGCCGCGCCGAACGCCGGGACTCCGGGCTCGGGTGAGCGGGGCGGATAGTAGATCAGCGCGCCCCGGCTGACGGGCTTGTCGACATGTGTCAGGAAGTAGTCTGGCCTCACCCCGAGTCCTGTTGCGAAGGCCCGCAACAGCCGCTGACCACACAGTTGCGTCGCCTGAAAATAGCCGGTCAGCTGCGCACGCATCTGCGGCAAACCTGTCGGCCATTGATTGGGGGCCAGGAGACGTTGTCCGGCCAAAAAATCCGGATCGTCGGCCGGGATGTCCAGCCCCCAGACGTAACTCTCTTTGAAATCAGACTCGCGACTGCCAGCCATCTTCGTCGCGCCGACCTCAAGCCATCCGCGGTGGAATGGGGAGATTGTCACCGAGCGTTTGTCTTCATCGGACGCACCGAAGAAATCCCTCGCAGCAGCAAAGACGTCGTTGAGCTGGCCTTGCGGCACACCGTGATTGCGGAGGTAAAAGAAGCCGACCGTCTGCGCCGCCTCGCATAACCGCTCGCCAACCTGTCGATACGCGCCCTCGTCGCCGCCCTGAAGGGGCGAGACGTCGATGACGGGAATACGCTCAACGGACACTCGTAGCCTTCCGGAAAATGCCAAACCCCATGTACGCAAGCGCAATGGACAACAGCGGGTTAATGTAGTTGAAAAACGCCCACGGCGCATATTCCAACGCAGACAAACCGAGCGCGCCCATACAGAACGCCCCCGATGTGGTCCACGGGATGAGCGAAGTGCTCAGTGTGGCACCTTCCTCAAGGCATCGGGAGAGCAGATGGCGTTCGAGGCCATCTGCCTCATACGATGCCTTGAAAATCTGCCCCCCGAAGATGATGGAGAGGTACGCCTCGCCCATGCTCATGTTGGCGACGACCCCGGCCGCGATCGTGGTCGTCATCAGCGTAGCGGACCGCTTGATTCGAGCCAGCAGACCACTCACAAGGACGCGCACGAATCCGGCCCGGTCGAGCAGGCCGCCGAGCGCCAGCGCGATGAGCGCGAGTGACAGCGTCCACATCATGCTCTGGACGCCACCGCGGGTGAGCAGCGTATCGACCTGCTCGAGTCCGGTGCTTGAGACGTACCCGGTGTTCAGACTGTTCAATACGGTGACGATGCCCTGTCCCTGCACCGTCACGGCCAGGACCACGGCGACCCCGACGCTGGCGAGCATACTCAGTTCGGCGGGCACGCGTCTCACACTCAGGACCAGCAGCACCACCAGCGGGAGCAACGCCGTGACGCCGATCGCAAATTCGCTGGCCAATGCCTCCTTGAGCGCCACGAGGTTCTGCACCGAGAGACTCTGGTCAGCGTATTGGAGACCCACGACCGTGAACGCGACCAGCGCAAGGAGGCAGGACGGTCCCGTCGTATACAGCATCGATTTGATGTGCGCGTACAGATCGGTTTCTGCGCTCATCGCCGCCAGATTTGTGGTGTCCGACACGGGAGACATCTTGTCTCCAAAGCTCGCTCCAGAGACCACCATGCCGGCCACCAGGGGCAGCGGAATCTCGAGCGCTTCGCCAAGTCCCATCAACACGACACCGATGGTGCCAATCGTGCCCCACGCCGTTCCCGTGGCCAGCGACATCAGACTGCACAGAAGCAATCCGGCCGGCAGGAAGATGCCCGGGCTCAGCAGGTCCACGCCATAGTGGATGAGGCTGGCGACTGTTCCACCCGCAATGAGGGCGGCGATCAGCACACCGATCAAGACGAAGATGTAGATGGCGGCCAGGCCTTTCTCGATCCCGCCGCTCATGGCGGTCTTGAGCGACGCGAACCCGAAGCCGAGAGAGGACGCGTGGCCGGCGGTCCAGATCAGACCGATGATAAGAAGGGTGTGTAGGTCGACGTTCAACCACAGCAGTCCGAAGATGACAATGGCGATCACGCCGCCGAAGCACACCAGTGACTGCGGAACGCCGGGCTCTCTGTGAGTAGTCATCCAGCCGATCGAGACGGTTGCGGGCTAGAACGCAGCCGCTATGTAGCCGGTGTCGAATGCACCTGGAAGGTCCACCAGCTGTCCGGTCGCTGGGCGTCGGGAGGCGTACCTCGTCCACCAGGCTGGCGTGCCTGTACTCTCGGGTCTTGCAATTTCTGAATTCTGGCGGCCCACGCCCGATCGAGGCTGGGGGCATCCGTCACCCGGTTGAGCACAACGGGATAGATGACGCCATTCAGGCGCAGTCGGCCTGGGTGGTCTGGGACCACCCGAGGACACCAGTATTTGCCCTCCCCGAAGGAGCAGCTGAGGAAGAGATCGCCGGCTGGCGTCGCCATGCAGTTCAAGTTGACCGAATGCGGTCTCCAGCCCATGTTGAGCTGAATCTGGCACAACGGCACGTCGTTCGCGAAACCCCAATCCGTGACGGGCTCGTCGTTCGAGTTGCCCCGCAACACGAATCCAGGGGTGCCGTCGCAAGGACACGTCATGGCCCAGTACGCGCCGCCCCCAACGGCAAGCAACGCCAACACCGCCGCTACTCCGAGCACGATTTTCTTGACAGTCATCGATGTCCTCCGACGTTGCTGATTCCGATCAGGCTACCGGCGCCAGGGCGCTACCGTCCTGCGAATGTGGGCGCTCGCTTCTCGACGAACGCCTTCGCCGCGCCCTTGTGATCGTCGGTCATGAATGTCCGGATCATGTGCACGGCTTCCAGATCCATCACGTCGCTCAATGACCCATGTTGTGCCGCGTTGAGGTTCTTCTTCATGTAGCCGACCGCAACCGTGGGAAGCGCAGCCAGCTGAGCCGCGAATGCGGCCGCCTCGGTCTCGAGTTGATCGGCCGTGGTCACGCGGTTGACGATTCCGAGCTCGAACCCCTGCTGACCGGAGATGACCTCTCCGGTGAAGAAGAGCTCGCGCGCCTTCGCGGCTCCCACGAGATGCGACAGGAAATACGAACCGCCATAGTCACCGGATAAGCCGATGCGGGCGAATGCGGTGGTGAGCTTTGCGGTGTTCGTCGCGATCCGCAGGTCGCACGCCAAGGCCAATGAGAACCCCGCTCCGGCCGCCGGCCCGGGGATAACCGCCAGGGTCGGTTTCGGCATCTCGTGCAAGAGCCGGCTCATTTCCATGCCACTGCGCAGGCGATGCACCCGGTCTTCGACGTTGAACCCGTCGCCCGACTGGGACGCGAACCGCTTGACATCGCCACCGGCACAGAAGGCTGTGCCCGCACCGGTCAACACGACCGCCCGAACCGCCCGGTCGGCGGCCAGCCGGGGCAACGCCTCGGCGAATCCGGCCATCATCTCGGGTGACATGGCGTTTCGCGCGGCCGGCCGGTTCATCGTGAGCGTGGTGATGCCGTCCTGGTGATTCTCGAGAAGATCGTCATTCATGGTGCACTAGCCTACCGGCGCTGCTCCCGACCAGGCAACCACAGGCCACGGCGGATGCGCTAGGCTAATCCCGAGACGGGGCTACGCCCGACTCCCACACGGCCGCGCGCGAGGGGCCCAACGGTCGACTTGGAGACCGAAGGGCGCAGAGGTTCGGGCGCCGGGCGAACGTTTTCAGCATCCTGCAGTGAGTAGATCAAACTGCAAAAGGAGCAGGCCATGAAGTCGATCTTCGCGCTGTACGGAGCATTCGTTCTGATCGCGTCGCTGGGTGTGGGCGGGCCGGGCACGGCTCACGCTCAGTCGGCACCGTCCTGGGCCAGCGACGGACCGGTCGTGCACGGGCATCACCACTTCAACATCACCGACCGCGCAGCACACGAGCGTTTCTGGGGAGCCGGGTTGGGCGGCGTCCCGACGCCGTGGCGCGATGTCCAGATTTTCAAATTTCCGAACGCGCTCGTCTTTCTGACGGAACAGGCGCCGTCAGCAGGCACGATTGGTTCGACGGTCAATCACGTCGGATTCTGGGTGCCGGACGCTGGGGCAAAGCTGGCGAGCCTCGCGGCGGCAGGGTATCCGCTCATTACCGAACGGGAGCTGCCCGACGCGGACGTCCGGGATGGCGTCTATTGTCCCGAGGGGGGGACCTATTGCTTGGGTTATGTCCTCGGGCCCGACGACGTGAAGGTGGAGATTATGGGCAACCGGACTCAGGCGATGCCCATTCAGCATCACCACATCCACTTCAACACGCCCGATGTGGATGCGCTCCGCGCGTGGTACGTCGAGATGTTCGACGCCGTTCCGGGCATGAATGGGAACTTCAAGGTGGCGGATCTTCCAGGAGTCAATCTCCGGTTTTCGGAAACGGCGAAGACGGCGGGCACGCAGGGACGCAGTCTCGACCACATCGGCTTCGAGGTCGACAATCTCGAAGCGTTCTGTAAACGTCTCGAGGCCAAGGGGGTCGTGTTCGATCGCCAATACGGGCGTGTGGACGAACTCAACCTTGGCTACGCATTTCTTACCGACCCTGAGGGCACGTATATCGAGCTCACCGAGGGGCTCGACGCCTACTGAACCTGCCTGAGACACATGCTGGCTGACCGACACGTTCAGAGGTTCCGTATGCGTCGAACCACGCCGTCCCGAGCAGCGTGCAAGACAGGCTGGCCGAGCCGGATGACCGTGGCCGTGACGTGCGCCATGGTCGCGCTCGCGACGCTCGCGCTTGACGCGCAAGACTGGCCGCAGTGGCGCGGCGTGGACCGAGACGCGGTCTGGCGTGACACCGGCGTCGTCGAGCGCTTCGCCGACGATGGGCTGGTCGTGAAATGGCGGGCGCCGGTCCGGGGCGGCTTTGCCGGGCCAGCCGTCGCCGATGGACGCGTCTTCGTCCTCGACTTTCAGGAAACACCCGGCAGCCGCACCATGGATGGCCACGAGCGGCTCGTGGTGTTGGATGAAGAGAGCGGCGCGCGGCTATGGACCCAAGAATGGCCGGCGGCGTATCGCAACATTCACGTCAAATTCGCGACCGGTCCCCGGGTCACCCCGACGGTGAGCGGCGAGTCGGTCTACGTCCTGGGTGCGGCCGGGATGCTGACGTGTTTCGATACCGCGACGGGTGACCTGATCTGGCGAGTTGACACCGTCGCCGACTATGGCGTGACCGTACCCGTGTTTGGCGTGTCCCAGTCACCGTTGGTCGAGGGAGAGCATCTGGTGGTCGTGCTCGGCGGTGAGCCGGATGCGATGGTGGTGGCCTTCGACACGGCCACCGGGGCAGAGGTGTGGCGCGCCATCGAGACGACCTCGGAGCCGGGCTATTCCTCGCCGATCGTGATTACTGCCGGCGGCGTGCGGCAGTTGGTCGTCTGGCACGCGGCGGCGGTCACTTCGCTCGATCCGGCCACTGGCGCTATCTGGTGGCAGCACGACTTCATGGTCCCGAGCGGGTTGACGATCGGAACACCGGTGCGGAGCGGAAGGTACCTGCTCGTCACGCACGTGGAGAACGGGGGACTGATGCTGGGGCTCAATCCCGACCGTCCGGCAGCACGGGTGCTCTGGGACGGTGCGAATCCGAATCGCACCGACCGTCCTCCGCAAGGAGCGACACTTTCAACACCGGTGGTCGCGGACGACGCAATTTACGGTCTCAGCAGCTACGGCGAGTTCCGTGGGGTGGACGCGGCGACAGGTGCACCGCTGTGGTCGACAGACCGGCTGACGCCGAACCAGCGGTGGGCGAATTCCTACTTGGTCCAGAATGGCGACCGCTGGTTCGTCATCAATGAAACGGGTGACTTGATCATCGCCCGTTTCACGCCGGCCGGATTCGAGGAGATCGACAGGACCTTGCTGCTGGAGCCGACCACTCGCACGCGTGGGGGCGCCTCCGGCCGCTGGGACGACCGCGCGGTGCTGTGGGCGCACCCTGCGTTTGCGAACCACCACGTCGTCGCGCGTAACGACGAGGAGGTTGTCCGCCTGTCGCTCGCGTCCGAGGACTACAAGTAGCCCAATCGCCCGATGGTGTCCGACGCCGCTGCTCCATGGTCCGCGGAGCCGCACGCGGCAGGAGGGAGCATGCAGCCAGTAGGCCACCTACGGCGCGACACCAGCACACCCCTCTGCTCCGAACAGCCCGTATAATCGGCATCTCGTGATCGACGGCGACGCGCGACAGCGACGCGACTCGTTTGGCGACCGGACGGGGCGCAGGGACGGGGACGAACGCGGAGGAGATGTGATGGGCAAAGGGACGGGCGTAGGAATTGCGCTTGGGGTGGTTCTTCTGGTCGGCCTGACAGGCTGGGCGTCAACGGCTCCGTATTTGAGCAACTCGGGGCTGGGGCGAACGCCTGGGGTCATCATCGGTGGCACCGATACGCCGGCGCCGAGTGACTTCACAGCGGTCAATGACGGCAGCGGACCGCTGACCATGAAGATGGCGGGGTTTCCGCCGTTTGTTGTCCATCTCTCATACGCCGGCACGCCCGATGGGGTGATTACGGCCACGCGTCCAGACGGCGGCTACTGGGCACGCCGCGTGAGGGAAGGCAGCGGCGACGGATGGTTGCGCTTCGGTGACGCAACGTATGCGATGCGCGCCGCCGAGGTCGTGGGTGACGCCCGCCTTCCACTGCTCGAGCAGTGGTCAGCGAGGACCGGTATGCCCATGGATTCGCCGGGGCCGGAGCCACTGCGCGACTGGGAGGTCTTCGTCTGGACCGCTCGGTAGTACCGGTCTGGCTTGTGGTCTAGACGGCGGAGGAAACACGACATGGGGATTGCCATCACACGCAGTGCGATGTGCGCGCTGGTGCTGACTTGCGCGGTGCAATTGGGTGCCGAGCCGCGTCCTGCCGCGGCGCAGTCGCCCGAGTCGCCGTCAGCAGCGCCAGCATTCCCGTCGGATGAGTCCTACCTGCGATTTCTGTCCCCGGGCAACGAAGCGTACAGAACGCTGGACGGGGATCGGATGAAGCGACTGATCGTCGAGCAGACCGCCATTGCCCGGCGATATCGAGACGCGGGCCATCAGTACTGGGGGCGAATCATCGGCACCGACGCGGACCACGAAACGGCCACGTGGATGGCCGAGCAGCTTCGCGATGCCGGAGCGGAGGTGCGGCTGGAAGAGCTGGATCTGCCGCCGCAATGGGTACCGCGGTCCTGGGAGGCATCGGTCTCGCGCCCGGGTGAGGGCGTGACGTTGGCGTCGGCAATGCCAACCTATGCGTCGGCGGGGACCCCGTCTGACGGCATCGACGTCGAGTTAATTGACGTGGGCCTGGGGATGAGCACTGACTTTCGGGGCCGGCAGGTGCGCGGGAAGGCCGTGGTCATTCACGCTATTCCGCGGCCTGGAATCATCTCCCTGATGCGCTCCGCGGCCGTGCGAGGCGCCATCGAGCGGTCGGGCGACAATGGCGCAGCCGCCATCCTCATCGTCATCGAGTTGCCGGGAAATATTCAGACTCTGATCTATCGCGTGGACTCCACCGTGCCCACGCTGACGCTCGGGTCGGACGACGGCGCCACGCTGCAGCGGATGCTGTCCGAGGCGGACGCCGGTCAGCCGCCCCGCCTGAGGCTTCGCCTCGACGTGCAAGAAGTGGAAGGGCTGACGACGTCGGTCGTGTCGGGTGTGGTGCCGGCGGCTACGGAGGACGCGGAGCGGGTCGTCATCGTCGCGCACCGCGACGCCTTCTTCGAGGGCGCGAGCGACAATGCGTCAGGGGTGGCCACCGCCATAGAACTGGCGCGGTATTTCGCCCAGGTGCCACGCGATCAACGGCGTCGATCGGTAGAGATCATCGGCACACCTGGCCATCACAACCGTGCCGGCACCGGGCCGGCGTGGCTTGTGGAGCATCAAGACACGGTGCTGCGGAAAGCGGTGTTGCTACTCAACGCCGAGCACAGCGCTCACGCCCTCGTCGACCACTGGGGCGCCGCCCTCCAGACCACCAACTCCCTTGGTCCGTTCGACTGGAGCGTCAACGGTTCCCCGAAGTTGTTGGAGATCGCCAATCGCAGCTTCGACGAATTCGGTATCCCCAGATGGGCGCAGATGAATGGACTGAGGGGAGAGGTCGGCCGAATAGAAGACCTCGTGCCCTCTGTCAATTTGATGCACGCCGGGGTCCTTCTGCACTCCAACGCGGAGACAGCGGAAGCGATTCCTGCGGCGGGTCTCGCAGCCACGACTCGCGCCTACGCGAAGATCATCGATGAGGCGAATCGGCTGGACGCCTCCGCGCTAGCGCCGATGGAAACCAACGCTCGGTGACCTACCCCGTTGCAAGCACGAGCATGATCACGCCTCTCGCCAGTTCCGAGTGGGCAGGCGAGCGCGGAGCGAGATGGA
>CAWWAF010000014.1:0-51889 GCA_963934795.1 uncultured bacterium | reverse complement strand
ACCGCCGCTCCGCGCAGTATGGACTTGAGGTGAATTGGGTGCCGCGATAAGATGAGTGTCTTGTTTCTGGTCCGGTTCCTGATGCCCTACATGAGTTTCTGCCCTGTCGCGGTCATTGTGCGCGGCGTCGGCGCGGTTATTGCGCCGACGGCCAGCGGATGATGTACCCCGGCATGCGTGCACGAATCAGGGGCCATCATCCGCAGACGGATGGTGGCCTTTTTTTGTGAGCCGCCTGGGCGCCGAGTGGCGTCAGCTAGAACCGGACGAACGCAGGTGACCGGCGGGCTTCTCCGCCACACACGACCGTGGGCCGTGCGGAACCCCCCCGGCCAGTAGGAAAGCGACATGAGCGGGATACCGGGAAAGACTCGGAGTGGCGCCATCACGGACGGACCCTCGCGGGCGCCGGCGCGGTCGATGTTGAAAGCCGTGGGATTCGACGACGAGGCGTTGCGCCGGCCGATTATCGGGATCGCCAATACCTGGACCGAGATCGGTCCATGCAACTTCCATCTGAGAGAGCTGGCCGCACACATCAAGACGGGTGTGCACGCGGCCGGTGGTACGCCGATGGAGTTCAATACGGTCTCTATTTCCGACGGTATCACCATGGGGAGCGCTGGCATGCGCGCGTCATTGGTGAGTCGGGAGGTCATTGCCGATTCGATCGAGCTGGTCGCGCGCGGCAACATGTTCGACGGGCTTGTCGTGCTGGTGGGGTGCGACAAGACGATTCCCGGCGGCGTCATGGCCCTCGCGCGGTTGGATGTCCCGGGCTTGGTGCTGTACGGCGGCTCGATCGCGCCAGGACAGTACGACTCGCGCGATGTCACTATCCAGGACGTCTTCGAGGCGGTTGGTGCCCATGCGGCGGGAAAGATGAGCGACGAGGAATTGGCCAAGCTGGAGGCGGCCGCGTGCCCCGGCGCCGGCGCGTGCGGTGGCCAGTTCACCGCCAATACCATGTCGCTCGTCTGCGAACTGATCGGCATTTCACCGATGGGGTTCAACGCCATACCCGCGCTGGACAAGCGTAAGGCCGAAGCGGCACGCGACGCAGGGAGGCTCGTGATGGAGCTCGCCCGGGCTGACCGGCGGCCGCGCCAGGTGATGACCCGCGACGCGCTGGAGAACGGCATCGCGTCCGTCGCCGCGACAGGCGGGTCCACAAACTCCGTCCTCCACATGCTCGCCATTGCGCGAGAGGCGAACGTGGCGCTCAATATCGACGACTTCGACCGCGTAAGCCGGCGGACGCCGCTTCTGGCGGACTTGAAGCCCGGCGGACGGTTCGTGGCCACCGATCTCTATCGCGCGGGTGGCAGCCGGTTGCTGGCGCGACGACTGCTTGATGCCGGGGTGCTCAAGACCGGACCAATCACCGTCACCGGGAAAACGATCGAAGAGGAGGCCGGCAGCGGAGCCGAGAGGCCTGGGCAAGAGGTGGTGCGCGCGGCGTCCGATCCGATAACACCCACGGGGGGCTTGGTCGTCCTCAAGGGAAACCTGGCGCCCGATGGCTGTGTCGTGAAGGTGGCCGGCGGTTACGAGACACGGCGACACCGAGGCCCCGCGCGGGTGTTCGATAGCGAGGAGGCCTGCTTCGGCGAGGTGGAAAAGGGCACCCTCAAGGCCGGCGACGTGGTGGTCATCCGATACGAGGGGCCGCGTGGGGGGCCAGGCATGCGGGAAATGCTCGCCGTGACCGCTGCGATTGTGGGCGCCGGCCTGGGTGATTCGGTAGCGTTGTTGACCGATGGACGTTTCTCGGGTGCCACACGTGGATTGATGGCGGGCCACGTGGCCCCGGAAGCGGCGCGCGGAGGTCCGATTGCGGCGGTGCACGACGGAGACATGGTGGTGTTCGACCTTGAGGGACGCGAGCTCCGGGTCGAACTAAGCGATGCTGAGATCGCGGCGAGATTGCAAGACTGGCAGGAGCCAGCCCCGCGCTACACCACCGGGGTGATGGCCAAATACAGGCGGCTCGTCGAGTCGGCCTCCGAAGGGGCCGTGACCACGGCGTGACGTTCGCGTCGAGGTTGAGACCGGGGCAAACAGTGAAGGCGAACCATCATGGGTGAGATGAGGACCGGCGCGCAGATCTTGTGGGAGTCGCTCGTGCGAGAGGGCGTGTCCACCGTATTCGGGTATCCGGGAGGAGCCATCCTGCCTGCCTACGACGCCATGCTCGACTACCCGATTCGGCATGTGTTGGTCCGGCACGAACAGGGCGCCACGCACATGGCGGACGGGTTCGCGCGGGCCAGTGGCGAGGTCGGCGTGGCGGTGGCGACCTCCGGTCCGGGGGCGACAAACATGGTGACCGGTATCGCGACGGCGATGCTCGATTCGTCACCGATGGTGTGCATCACGGGGCAGGTCGGCAGCAAGTTGATCGGGTCCGACGCGTTTCAAGAAACTGATGTGACCGGCGTCACCCTGCCTATCACCAAGCACAACTACCTGGTGACCGATGCGGCCGATGTGGCCTCGACCATCCACGAGGCGTTCTACGTGGCGAAATCCGGTCGTCCAGGTCCGGTGCTGGTGGACATCACGAAAGACGCCCAGCAGTCGTCCACAGAGTTCGTATGGGACGACGGACCGGTGATCATGCCGGGATATCGGCCTGAGTTGCGGGCGTCCGCCGCCGAATATCAGCAGGCCATCGAGCTCATCAATGGCGCGAAGCGCCCGGTGATCTTTGCTGGCCACGGCATCCTGCTTTCTGGCGCCATGGATCTGGTGCGTGAGTTCGCGGAACGTGCCAACATGCCCATCGCCATGACCCTCTTGGGAATTGGGTCGGTCCCCGCGTCTCATCCCCTGAATCTGGGAATGATGGGGATGCACGGCGAAGCGTGGGTGAACCAGGCCATCCAGGAGGCCGACCTGTTGCTAGCGTTCGGCATGCGATTTGATGATCGCGTGACAGGGAACCTCAAGACGTACGCGCCAAACGCGCGCAAGGTGCACATCGACATCGATCCGGCCGAGTTCAACAAGAACGTGCTTGTGGACGTGGCGTTGGCGGGCGATTTGGCGAATGTGCTCACCGATTTGTTGCCGCGGGTCGAGCGCGGCGATCGTCAGGATTGGCTGGGCGCGATCGAGGAGATGAAGGGCGACTCGGCGGTCCGCGATGTGCAGAACATACCCGACAATGGGCACCTCTACGCGGCGCACGTCATCAACGACATCTGGCGCATGACGGAGGGCAAGGCCATCGTCGTGACCGACGTCGGGCAGCATCAGATGTGGGAGGCGCAGTACTACCACCATCAGGAGCCACGGACGCTCATTACATCGGGTGGTCTGGGGACCATGGGCTTCGCGCTACCTGCCGCCGTCGGCGCCAAAATGGCCAAACCCGACGCGGAGGTGTGGGTGGTGGTCGGCGACGGTGGATTCCAGATGACCATGTGCGAGCTGGCAACGATCGCGCAGGAGAACATCAAGATCAACGTGGCCATCATCAACAACGGCTACCTTGGGATGGTGCGGCAGTGGCAGGAGTTCTTCTACGAGCGCCGGTATGCAGCTACGCCGCTCGTGAGCCCGGATTTCGCGAAGCTCGCTGACGCCTTCGGGCTTCGGAGTGCCACGGTGTCGCGGCGTCAGGATGTGGAGCCGACCATCGAGATGGCGCGGGCCGAGGAGGGGACGGTGGTGATCAACTTCAAGGTGGAGCAGGAAGACACCGTCTATCCGATGGTGCCGGCCGGTGCGGACTTGCACGCCATGATTCGCCGCCCGAGCCCGAGTCCGATCGTCGAGACCGCGGATGACTAGACGCGCCCGTCAGCGAAACGGTCGCGGGGCGATGGGGCCCCGCGAGCGAGTAGGAGGGTCTGATGCGTCCCGCGCGTGACGATGTCTGAAAACAACGGCGCGCACATGCGCGCCCGCGAGGCCGCGGCGCGGGGCGATGGGGCCCCGCGAGCAACGAGCCGGGGTGTGGGGCAGCGCCCCACTAAACAATGACTAGACACACCTTCGTCGTGCACGTGGAAGATAAGCCCGGGGTGTTGAACCGGGTGGCGTCGTTGTTTCGCCGCCGTGCGTTCAACATCGAGTCACTGACGGTGGGGCACACCGAGGTCGCCGGGGTATCGCGCATGACCATCGTGGTCGACACCGACACCAATGGGGCTCGCCGCATCGAGGCCAACCTCTACAAGCTCGTCAATGTGCTTCGGGTGCGGGATTTGACCGCCGACGCGGCGGTGGTGCGCGAGTTGACTCTCGTTCGGGTGTCGGCTGACCACGAGACCCGCACCCACATCATGCAATTGGTTGACACCTTTCGGGCTCGAGTGGTCGATGTAGCGCCCGACTCGTTGATTATCGAAGCGACCGGCACCGAAGAGAAGATTGACGGCTTGATGGGTGTGCTCGAGCCCTACGGCGTGCTTGAGATGGTTCGGACCGGTCGCGTGGCGATGTCCCGCGGCCAGCAGAGTACGACCCCGGAGCCGGCTGCGGCCGACACCGAGGCCGATGACAACGTGTCCTATTCCGTGTGACGGCACTGCGTACGCCGTCTCTCCAATCCGGGCCGACCGCCTGGCACCAATGCAAACGAGGCAGAACCAGAATGGCAACGATTCACTACGACGACTCGGCTGATCTCTCACTCATCCAGGGCAAGAAGGTCGCGATTTTCGGATACGGTTCGCAGGGACACGCCCATACCCTGAATCTCAAGGACAGCGGAGTCGAGGTGCGAGTCGCGCTGGCTGACGGCAGCCGCTCACGAGCGAAGGCCGAGGCTGACGGCGTGACCGTCACGAGCGGGAGCGAGGCGGCGGCCTGGGCCGATGTGATCATGATTCTCGCGCCTGACACCAAACAGCGCGCGATCTACGAAGAGTCGATTGTCGGCAACTTGCAGTCGGGCAATATGTTGATGTTCGCCCACGGGTTCAACATCCGTTACAACACGATTGCGCCCCCGTCTGATGTGGACGTGACCCTCATTGCGCCCAAGGCTCCCGGACACCGGGTGCGGGAGGTGTTTCTCGAGGGCGGCGGTACCCCCGCGTTGATCGCGGTGGAGCAGGATGCCACGGGGAATGCCCACGCGTTGGCACTGTCCTATGCGAAAGGGCTTGGTGTCACCCGGGCCGGCGTGATCGAGACGACGTTCACGGAAGAGACCGAGACGGATCTGTTCGGTGAGCAGGCGGTGCTGTGCGGCGGCGTCAGCGAGTTGATCAAGGCCGGCTTTCAGACGCTGGTCGACGCCGGCTATCAGCCGGAGATCGCCTACTTCGAGTGCATGCACGAGCTGAAGTTGATCGTCGATCTGATTTATCGTGGCGGGCTCAACTACATGCGGTACTCGGTGAGCGACACCGCCGAGCACGGCGACTATACGGGTGGTCCGAGGGTCGTGAATGACGACACGCGCGAAGCGATGCGCGGCATTCTCAAGGACATCCAGGATGGCACCTACGCCAAGAACTGGATCGACGAAGACAAAGCTGGGCGTGGACAGTTCATGGCCCGGCGAAAGGCCGAGCAGGAACTGCAAATTGAGCACGTTGGCGCCGATCTGCGCGCCATGATGCCGTTCCTGGATGCGGTGACGTTGAAAGAGAGCGTCTAACACCTGTCGCTTCGGATGCCGGTCGGTGCAAGTCAGGACACACGTCGTGCCTCGCACCGTCCGGCGCCCTGGCCGTGCCCTCCACTGGCCCAACCGCGACGACGCCGGGGCTATTCGACGACCCGTCCCACCCAATCTCGTACGGTATCCATCACGCCCGAGTAGATCACATCCTTGGGCGGAGCCGACTTGCGTCGGATGCTCAGAGAGTGATCGCCGCCATCGATGATGTGCAGCGTGGCCTGCTGCATTCGCGCCAACACCGGACCGAGTTCGGTCTCGGTGCCGAATGGGTCCCGGGCGCCCTGAACGATCAAGACGGGCGCGCTGATACGGGGCAGGTGGGCGTCCCGCAGCTTCTCCGGGCGCCCCGGTGGGTGCAGTGGGTAGCCAAGTGCGACCACTCCCGACACCGACACCGCGCCGGTGCCGGCCGCGTCGCCCGGCTCGGGCGCAGCGGCGATCTGCGTCGCGATTCGGCCTCCCATGGATTTTCCGCCGATGAACAGTGCCCGCTCTGGCGTGTCAGCGCGTACCGACTCTGTGACCACCCGGTAGCACGCTTCTAGTTTCGGTGCGCGGTCCGGTGCGCGGCGCCCCTGTTCGCTGTAGGCAAAATTGAAGGTCACCACCCGGAGTCCACGCGCCGAGAGGCCCTCGGCGAAGCTCACCATGAATGGACTGGTCTGGCCCGCCCCGGCGCCGTGGGCCAGTATCAGGGTGGCGCCACTATCTTCGGTAGAAGGGTCTTGGTAGACCCGCGCGCTGGTGGCGAACGTGTCATCCAGTGCGAGGGAGAGCCGGTCTGGCATGGGTGGTGTCCTCGGGTTCCGTGGGCATCGCGATGTCTGCGCCGCCGAGGCAGGGCTAGCTCAACGACGACGGAGCCCTGATGCTGTCGAGGAACCGGCCCGCGGCCTCGTGGAAGTCGGCGTGCCATTCGTGGCCGCTGTCAAACAGCACGGTCTCGACGGCGATGGCGCGGGACGCGAAGAAGTCGCGGTCGGTCCGCAGTTTGTCCGCCGTGTACCACGCGTCGGTACGCCCGCGGCCCAGCAAGACCCGCGGCCACGCCGACGCCGGTGTGTGGTGCAACTCTGGCGGAACATCTCCTGCCAGAGTCAGGAGCCCGTCGCACCGATGTCCTGCGGACAGGGCGGCGCGGTAGGCCATCGCGACGCCCTGAGAGAAACCGGCGTACACCAGGGGCGTGTCTGACGGGTGCGCCGACCTGAGCGCCGCCACCACGTCTTGGACGTACTGGACGTTGTCGCGAATTGCCTGCTCGCGGTCCAGACTGGTCATCCACGAGCTGACAACACGGCCGGTCCGTCTTTCGTAGAAGCGATGCAGGCCCTGAACCGACGCGATACGCCAGCGCGCGCTCCCCGGTATTGCACGCAACGCCTCCATATGCAGCTCAGCGTTCTCGCCGTAGCCGTGGAACCCAACCAGGAGTGGGGCTGGCCCCGCATCTTGTGGAGCGGTGACGAGGTAACGACCGAGCGTACGGGCGCCGATGGTGCGTTCGGCTGGGTCGGTTGTCTTGGCCACGGCCCATTCTACGTGGTCCCGGCCCTTCGAGTGGCAGTACAGCGGCGGCGGCGTCGAGTGCACGGCGTGCGATAATTGCCTCATGTCACCTGTGCCGTTTGATCAGCTACCAGAAGACGCTCGACTTTGGATTTTCGCGGCGGAACGACCACTCGCGGAGCGCGAGCGCGACCGTGTGCTCGAGGTCGTGGACGGTTTTATCTCGCAATGGTCTGCCCACAACCGACCGCTCACGACTGCTCGCGATCTGCGATATGACCAATTCCTGTTCGTCGCCGTCGATGAACGCGCGGCCGGCGCCTCGGGATGTTCCGTTGACGCGTTGGTGCGCCAGATGAAAGGGTTGCAAGCGGAGCTGGGTATCGAGCTGGTCAATCACGCGCCGGTGCTGTACCGAGATGGCGACAGTATCGCCCGGGTCGCGCGCGAAGATTTCGCGGAACTGGCCGAAGGAGGCCAGGTCTCGAAGCAGACGGTGGTCTTCGACAACACCGTGACGACGGTCGGGGCGGTGCGCGACGGTCGCTGGGAGCTGCCCGTTGACGAATCCTGGCACGGCCGCGCGTTTTTCTAAACGTTGAATCGAGCCGTGCGGCTCGTTGTTGTCCGGTGTGGACGGCAGAGGGGAAAAGTGGTCGGGGCGCCCGGGTTCGAACCGGGGGCCTCCTGCTCCCAAAGCAGGCGCGCTACCAGGCTGCGCCACGCCCCGACGTTGAGCAAAGTACCGGGGGAGGGGGGGCGGTTCCCTCGGCCCCTGGATTATCCCACAGTCGGTATACTCCCGCCCGCTCACGGACGAGTGAGGCTCCGCGGGCGGGAACAGGTCGCCACCATGGGCACTGATCACACTCCGACCGATTCGGTATTCGATGCGCGGCTGCGTGATCTGCAGGCGCGCGAGGACCGGGCGACATCCGAGCAGCGGCGAGCCGAGCGCGACCTGCGCGAGCGCGACGTGCGACTCGCCGTGAACAGTGATATCGCGCGGGCGTTCCGAGACGGAGAGCCGTCGAGCCGAGTTGTCCAGCGGGTGGTGGACAGCCTGCACACCCACTTTTCGCACTTCCAATCGTCCTATGCGACCGTCTCCGCCGATGGTCTGGTGAAGGTCGCGTATTCCGCGGGGACAGAGGAGCCGTGGTCAGATGCGACCCCGCCGGTACTCTCGCCGGAAACACTGGCCGAGGTAGACCTGGTCGCGACCGGTGCCACCGGAGACGACACGACGAGTGCGGCATTACCCGCGGCGTTGGCGGCCGGAGATGCTCCTGCGGTGCTCCAGGCCCCGGTGCGTCACGCCGCGAGGCTCGCGGGGATCCTGGCGCTCGGCTCGATGACCCCTCACGCCTGGTCGCCGCAGGAGCGGATCATGCTGCGCGAGGTGGCTGACCTTCTGGGGTTCGCCTTGCGCAATGCGGAAGCGACGATCCGGCTCGAGGATAGTGAAGAGCGGTTCCGCCAGTTGGCTGAGTGCAGCCAGGCGGTGATTGGCGTTCACCAGAAAGAAGGGGCCATTGATCTCAATCCTGAGTTGGCGCGGATGAGTGGCTATTCGGCCGACGAGCTGAAAAAGACCAGCCTGTGGGACATCGTCCACCCCGACGACGTCACGATGATCCGTGACTACCGCGGTAGCTGACTCGGTCAGGACCGTACGCCCCCGCGGTCTGAAGTACGTATGCTCACCAAATCTGGCGACGTGCGCTGGCTAGACGTGAGGGCGTCAACGTTCAAGCTGTCAGGCGAACCGACCATCCTGGTCACCGGGCTGGACATCACAGCACGGAAGCTGTGGGAGCAGGATCTACGCGCCGGCGAAGAGCGACTGCGCACGCTCATGGAACACCTGACGGATGGGGTCAGCCTGATCGTCGACGAGCGCTGGGTGTACGCGAACCCAGGCTTGGCGCGTCTGGTCGGGTGCACAACCGAGGAGCTCGTCGGGCAGAGTCCGATCGAGATCCTGGTCCCCCATGACCGGCCACGGGGCCTCGCCCGCCTGCAGGCGGTTGTAGCCGGTGAATCCGCTCCGCGGACGGAGTTTAAGTTGTTGCGGCGGGACGGCACAGTCGTCCCTATTCTGGCCAGTAGTCAGCGGATCGAACTTGATGGCCGTTGGGCGATCCTCAGTGTGGTCCGCGACCTGAGAGAGCAGCGTCAGCTCGAGGAGCAACTGCGTCAAGCGCAGCGTCTTGAGAGCGTCGGGCAGCTCGCGGGCGGCGTCGCCCACAACTTCAACAACGCCCTCGCCGCCATCATCGGATATTCCGAGCTGATTACCAGAGAGCTTGACGACACGCATCCGGTGTTGCCCGATGTGCGCAAGGTGCTGGCCGTCGCCGAGCAATCCGCATCGCTCACCCGTCAACTGATGACGTTCAGCCGCGAGGCGCGCGTGACTCCGACGGTGTTCAGTCTCAACGAAGCGATTCAAGCGTCGACGGCATTGCTAGAGCCGTTGATGGGCGATCACATCCAGTTTCAGACTCAGCTTGACCCCGCGCTCCGCCCGGTGCGTGCGGACCGGCCGCAACTGGAACAGGTCATCATGAACCTCGCCCTCAACGCCCGGGACGCCATGCCGACCGGCGGGACCCTCACGCTGGCGACGACCGACGTCACGGTGACTGAGGAGCAGGCGCGTCTACATCCGGACGCCCGGCGCGGGGCGTACTCGAAGCTGTCAGTCACCGACACCGGGATGGGGATGGCCCGCGACACCCTCGCGCGCATCTTCGAGCCGTTCTTCACGACGAAGGAACAGGGGCAGGGTGTGGGGCTCGGACTTTCGACGGTACACGGCGCGGTCAAGCAGTCCGATGGCTTCGTGACTGTGGAGAGCGAGCTTGGGCGCGGGACGACCTTTGACCTGTATCTGCTGGCCTACGACGCCGGGGAGGATCAACCCGAGGTGATCGCCAGCGCATCGTAAGCACGACCACGGTGCGCCCAAGCGATCAGTCGGCGAGCCGCTGCGTGACCGAGGCGAGTTGCACGCACACCGTGAAGACCCGCATGGCCTGGTCGAGATCGGCCAGATCCGGGAACGTGGGCGCCAGCCGGATGTTGCTATCGTCCGGGTCTCGGCGATACGGAAACGTGGCCCCAGCGGGAGTCAGCTTTACGCCCGCGTCCTCGGCCAAGCTGATGGTTCGGCTGGCGAGACCGGGAAGCGCGTCGAACGACACGAAGTACCCGCCCCTGGGTGCGCTCCAGCGGCCCATACCCTTGCCCTCGAGCGCCTCAGATAGACGCCGCTGGACCAGATCGAACTTCGGCCGCAGGATGACCGCGTGCTGTTGCATGTGGTCGCGGACGCCGTCCAGATCCCGCAGGAACCGGACGTGACGCAACTGGTTGATCTTGTCCGGGCCGATCGTCAGTGTCTGAAGTCGCGCCCGGAAGGCCGTAAGGTTGACCGGCGAACCCGCCGTGAACGCGATGCCCGCACCGGCTCGTGTGACCTTTGACGTCGACGCAAACAGCATGACGCTGTCGTCGGTGCCCTGGGCGCGACAGGCGTCCATGATGTTGTCGAGCTGCGGTGGGGTGTCGTCGAGGTCGTGCACCGCGTAGGCGTTGTCCCACATGATTCGGAAATGCGGTCCCGCGATCGTGCCCAGGCGGCCCAGTCGTTGCACGGTGGCATCGGAGTAGGTTTCCCCACCCGGGTTCGAGTACTTGGGCACGCACCATAGACCCTTGATCGTCGGGTCCTCGCGCACGAGCGATTCAACCTGATCCATATCAGGGCCATCCGTGGTCATCCGCACGTTCAACATCTCGATGCCCAGGTCTTCGAGAATGGCGAAGTGTCGGTCGTAGCCGGGAACCGGACAGAGAAATTTTGTCGTGCCGCTGTCCCGCCACGCAGAGCCCGCTCCGGCTGGGCCGTACAGCCAGGCGTTCAGCAGATAGAGGTACATCAACGTCAGGCTGCTGTTACCGCCCGCCATGACCTCGTCAGGTCGCACGCCGAGCAGATCAGCGCCCAACTCGCGCGCCTCCGGCAGACCGTCCAGGCCACCGTAGTTACGGGTGTCTGACCCGTCCGCGGCGATGAAGCCGCCCTCGGCCGCGTCGCCTGTGTCCAGGCTGTCGGATAGGGCCAATTGGCTGCGGCTGGGCTTGCCGCGCGTGAGGTCCAGTGCGAGGCCGGCCTCGCGGAATCGTCCGTATTCGTCGTTCAGCTCACCCGACAGGGTGAGGAGTTCATCAGGTGTAAGACGGTCCAGTGTCGCGGTCACGTGAATCCTCCGATTGACCAATATTACTGCAGCGCCTCGGTCCGTGGCACGCAGGCGCGTGCAGCGGCGATGGCGGTCCATGCAGTTTCTGCTAAGCTGACGCCGACTGAAGGCGCGCTCTGGGCGCGAACTGCACGGCGTTTCAGGTCGTGCGGTGCCTGAGATGCCTCTGTGTGACCTATGACTCTGATGGAAGACCTGCCCCTCGATGAGCTGACGCCGGTTCGACTCTGGTCGGCGTTGGACCAGCCGACCCGTGTCCAGGCCGCTGAAGCCTTGTTCGAGGGCGACCCGTCGCTGCGCGGACAGGCCCACCAGGCGATCGCCGCCGCACTTCGGTTTCGCGTGGCCGGGGTCCGTAAACTCTCGGTCGGCAAGCGAGTCGACTATCTGTCTCGGGTCGTGCGACCTGAGCACGAGTTGGCATCGTCACTGCTGATGGCACTGCACCTCGGACGCCGCCAGGATCTGCTTCGAAGCTTTCTCGATCAACTACAGATTCCGAACGAAGACGGGCTCATCGACGGCGAGCATGAACTCGGTGCCGTCGACGCCGAGGCGCTCGCCCTCGCGGTGGAGGCGCTTCGTGCGCGGTTCGACGTCACGGAGGTAGACCTCTATATGGCCAGCCTCCTCGCGCTCGACCCGGACGTGTGGGGAGCATTAGGGCCTCTGCTGCAAGCCGAGGCCGCGGACTAACGACACCGACACTGGTCTCTCGGGCCGACCGACGCGTTAGGGCCCGAGCGCCGTCGATATAGCACATGAATTGGGAACCTGGCGATCGGCTGACCCACCGGTTCAATCCAGATCTTGGAGCGGGCCTGGTGGAGACGGTAGAGCACCGCAAGGTCGTGGTGCGCTTCCCCGACACCGATACCGTGCTCACGTTGTCCACGGATTCGGACGCGATCCGTCCCCTCCGGTTTCAGCCTGGCGCCCGCGCGGTGCTGCTGTCCAATCTGAAACAGGTTGTCGTCGACGAGGAGACAGAATCGGGCCGAATCCGACTGGTAGGCGGCCGCGAGGTCGACTTGGTCGATCTGTGGCCGGTCAAGATTGGTGATTCACTTGCCGAGCGGTTGGCGTTGGGAGAGGTGGATCCGGTCGAGGCCTTTGTCATGCGGATGGACGCCCTGCACTTGGCGTCGATCCGCGAACCTGACGGTCTGGGGTCATTTCTCGGCGGTCGCATCCGGCTGTTTCCACATCAGCTGCATGCCGCCGAGTCAGCCACGAAGGCTGATCCAACCCGGTGGCTTCTGGCCGACGAGGTAGGGTTGGGAAAAACGGTTGAGGCCTGCCTCGTACTCAACCACCTCGTGCAAACGGGACGCGCCGACCGGACGCTGGTCGTGGCCCCGGACACGCTCACTGTGCAGTGGCTGGGAGAGTTGTGGCGGAAGTACCACCAGGTGTTTGTCCTGCTCGACGAGAAGCGACTGCTCGACGTGGAGAAGGACTTCGGCAAGGGCTTCAATCCGTTTCAGGCCTACCGGCGGGTCGTCGTGGGTCTCGAATTCCTACAGGCGAGACCGAAGCTCACGGCGCAGGCGGTCGAGGCCGGCATCGATTTACTGATCGTCGACGAGGCGCATCATCTGCGGCGGCCCGCCGGGCACCCAGGGAATCGTGCCTACCGGGCAGTGGAGCCGATTGCGGCGCTGGGTCGGCATGTGCTGCTGCTTAGCGCGACGCCGCTGGAGGAGGACGCATTCGGTTTCTTCAGATTGCTCGAATTGCTTCGACCGGAGGAGTTCGCGTCGGAGTCCATTGAAGCACGTGTGGCTCAGGCACGACCGCTACCGCCGTGCACGAGTGCGGCTCGTCGCCAGGACATCGGCGGATTGCAGCCTCGTCACCCCGTCCCGGTTGACCTGATCGCCGATAAGGGGTGGGCCGCGCGAGTTCAGCTGGAGACCGAGTTACGCGCACAGCCGAGCGGCAACGCCGTGGCGAAGAAAGCGAAACTGCGCAGGATCCGCCGAGCTCTGACGACGGGCGCCGCCCTGAGCGGGCTGTTGGGGGCGGGCGACGAGGCGCTGCGTGAGTTGGCGGCGGAAGCTGATCGTACGGATCCCCGTCTGGCGTGGTTGGGGCTGGTGGGGCAGCAGTGGAAGAGCGCGCGAGAGAAGACCTTGGTGTTCGTGGCTGAGCGAGAGTCGCTCGAGGTGGTCAAGAGCGCGATGGGTCGGCTCGGACAGGTGAGAGTCGGCGTTTTTCACGAGGACCTGTCGCCTGCCCAGCGAGACATCGAGGTGGCCCAGTTTCGAACCGCCACCGGGCCCTCGATGCTGATCTCGACCGAATGTGGAGGCGAGGGGCGCAACTTCGAATTCTGCACGCGGCTCGTACTATTCGACCTGCCGTGGAATCCGATGGCCGTCGAGCAACGCATTGGCCGGCTCGACCGGATCGAACGTCGCATGCCCGTCGATATCGTCTATTTTCGCACCCCGTCTCCGGTTGGGGCCGCGGTCGTCGCTTTGTACGAATCGCTGGGTATCTTCGACGAGCCCTTGGGCGGGCTCGAACGAGAGTTGGCCGGGATCCGTGCGGCCATCGAGAAGATGGTGCTCTCGACCAAGCCGCCCAGTGCTGCGGTGTTGCGCCCCGCGCTGGAGGAGGCATCTCGGGCCAGAGACCGGGTACGCGAGGCGGCGATGCACGAGCTGCACCGCGATCCCTTCCGGCCAGAGATGGGCGAGGAGATTCTGGCGCGCGTGCCGGAGGAGCTGGAAGAGCTGACCCAGGACGTGGTGCTCGCGGCGGCTGAGCAACTCGGGCTGCGACTCGATGAGCATCGCGGTGGATTGCGTCACTCCATTGAGTTGGGGACCCGGGCCCGCGTGGAGAGCCTGCCGGGGGTGCCCGCCGGGTCGAGCTTTCTTGGCACGTTTGATCGGGAGGAGGCGGTGCGCGACGAGAGCATCGACTTCTTCAGTTCAGGTCACTCGCTCGTTGAGGGGATACTGGCGCATTTGGAGGACTCTGGCGACGGCCGTGTGGCGTTGCTCCACGTGCGCGGGGATGTTGATGGTTTTGGCCTACTGGCCCTGTACAAGCAGGGTCCCGCCTTCTCGGCTGTGGCCATCGACATGGAGGGCAAGAGCCGCCCAGAGTGGGCCGAGCTGTTGACCCGCCGTCCCTTGAAGAGCCGCCGCATCAAGACCGAGAATTGGATCGGACAGTCAGGTTGGCCGGCGACGATTCGGCGTCTGGCCGGGTTCCTTGACAGCCGTCGACGACCGATCGCTCTAGCCGCCTTCCGCATCGGCAGCTAGGTTTTCCTGGCGAGACGTCCGCCTGGCGGCGTTGCTCCTCGATTACGGCCTGTTCGGCCGCTGCCCTCGTCGCGCCTTGCCAGGCGGACGTCTCGCCAGGAAAACGGTGTTCGGGGATCCGCGGCTGGCGGCACCGTCGTCGCGCCCGCTACGCGGTCTTGGTTTCTGCCTGGCTTGGGTTGGAGGTGGCGAGGGTTACGATGACGCCGGCTAGGAGCGCCGCTAGGAAGGAGGGCGCGAGTTCTTCTGCCCGCGCGACCAGACCGCCCCAGCCCGGGACGAGCGGTACGAGAAACTTGAACACGGGAATCGCGATGAGGCCGGTCAGCATGGACGCCATGGCGCCTTGGGCGTTGTACCGGCGCCAGCACAGCGACAACACCATCATCGGACAGAAGGTGGCAGCAATGCCAGACCACCCGAAGATGACGAACCAGAAAATCGTCCGACCGGGAACCAGGACAGCCACCGCCATGGCAATACCGAGCGCGATCACCGCGAGGGTCAGTGTGACGCGTCTGGACAGGCCAGTGAGTGTCGCGCTGGCGCGCTCCGGATGCAGCGTTTGCTGATAGACGTCTCGGGTGACGGCGCTGGACGCCACCATGAGCAGTGAATCAATCGTCGACATGATGGCGGCGAGCACCGCGGCGACAAAAATACCGACCACGACGGCTGGAAAGAGATGCGCCACGAGCACCGGCAGCACCTGTTCGCCAGCGGGCCCAAGGGTCGCGACAAAGTCGCCATCTGAACCGACCAGCAGTGCTCGTCCGAAGAACCCCGAGAGGACCGCGCCCGTGTCCGTGGCCAGCGTGAATGCCACTGCGACCCAGCGGCCGGCTCGGATGTCGGCCTGGCTCTTGATTGCCATCAATCGGACGAACACTTGCGGGGACCCGAGGTAGCCCAGTCCGATCGCGGCGTAGCTGACAATGGTCAGCGCGTTGGGAAGGTTGAGGCCCCCAGGCCCCCAGGGGTTCAGCAGCGCTGGGTCGAGGGACAGGGGTAGCGCCCCGGGAGACAAGGCCGCCACGGCGGCCAACGGCAACACGACCAGTCCGACCAGCATCAGGAGCCCCTGAAACAGATCTGACCAGGCGACGGCGAGAAAGCCCCCACTGAAGGTGTAGGCTGCCACGATGCCGAACCCGACCAGCGCGCCGACGAAGTAGTTCCAGTCCAAGAAGTTGACGAACGCTTGCCCAGTGGCGTCGATCTGCGCGCTGACATAGATCGTGACGAAGATCGTCAGGGCACCCGCCGCGACGAGTCGCAGCCACCGCGTCATCTGCGGCGCGGCGTCGGACCCGAACCGGCTCACAAGATAGTCGGGTACGGTGATGGCGTCGGCCCGGTCGGTGGCGGTCTTGAATGGCGTGGCCATGAAAAACCACGCAATCGAGACGCCCACGACTTCGCCAACGACTACCCAGAGCGCACTTAACCCGACCGCGGCCCCCAGCCCAGTCAGCCCGAGGTAGAGCCAGGCCGACTCGCCGGTAGCACGGGCCGAGAAAGCCGCCACCCAGTAGCCGAGCTGCTTTCCGCCGAGGTAGTAGTCGCTGAGTGTCCGAACACGCCGTGACGCCACAACGCCCAACCACAGCAGGACAGCGAAGTAGATCCCGACCGTGATGTAGACCATGCGGGGCTCCGTTCAGCTCGTGGGGGCTGGGAAGTCGCCGTCCGACGGCGTCCCAGTCGTGTCGCCGCGTCGCGTCGGCAAGCGGCCGGCCCCTTGCAAGGCTCGCCGAAGAATGTAGTCGATCTGTCCGTTCACGCGCCGCAACTCGTCGGCGGCCCAGCGGTTCAATGCCGCCAGCACCTCCGGGTCCGTACGCAACAGAAACGGCTTACGTGTCGCCATACTCCGCATGTCTCACGAGTGTTGGACGCCGGCCGTCACTGGTGGAGCGTCCTTGTGTTCAAGACGGGCTGGGCGCCTCTGTCACCGCATAACACCACAAGCAAGTTGCTGACCATGGCCGCTTTACGTTCCTCGTCGAGTTCCACGATCTGGCCGGCGGACAGTTTATCGAGCGCCATCTCCACCATGCCGACCGCGCCCTCGACAATGAGGGCCCGTGCCGCGATGATGGCTCCGGCCTGCTGACGCCGCAACATCGCGGCCGCGATCTCCTGGGCGTAGGCGAGATGAGTGATCCGCGCTTCCAAGACCTCGACACCGGCCGTGTGCAATCGGCTCTGGATCTCCGTCTTCAGCTTTGCGGCGATCTCGTCTGTGTTGCTCCGCAGCGACAGCTTGCCATCTTCATGCGTGTCGTACGGATACTGAGTCGTGAGATTTCTGATAGCCGACTCGCTTTGCACGTGCACGTAGTTCACGTAGTCATCCACTTCGAAGCTGGCCTCCGCGGTGTCCACGACCTTCCACACGACGACCGACGCAATCTCGATCGGATTGCCGTCGATGTCATTCACTTTCGAGCGCTCCGTCTCGAAGTTGCGCACTCGCAGCGAAATACGCGGTTTCCTGAAGAACGGGTTGGCCCACCGGAGGCCCTGGTCCTTCGCGGTGCCCACGTAGCGGCCGAACAACAGCAGGACACGTCCCTCATTTGGGTTGACGACGAACAGCCCAAAGTCGCACTCATCGCCGCCAGCGTCGCCCCGTGATATGCCTCGACGCGGGAAATGACCTTGGATTTCTCTGGTCGCCCCCGGAGCGTCCAGTAGGCGCGCGACATCTTGATACTGCTGTCCGTTGCCTCGCCGCCGCCGCTTGTGAAGAAGAAGCGATTGATCGACGGATACGTTAGTGTCGCCAGGCGTTCGGCCAACTCGATGGCCAACGGGTTCGAGCTGCCGGCAAAGCCTGACGCGTAGGCGAGCGTCTCGGCCTGGACTCGGGCCGCTTCGGCCAGTTCTCGGCGCCCGTGGCCGGCCAGCACGTTCCACAAACCGGCCACGCCGTCGATGTACTCTGCGCCGTCCGAGTCCGTGAGTACGGCTCCCTCTCCCTTGACCCAGATCCGGGCGGTCGCCTGGGCCTGGGTGTTATGTAGCGGGTGGATGAGATAGGCGGCGTCGCGGGCACGCAGCGAGTCTGTCGTCATCATGGTTCTCCCGTAGGATCGCCCCCCGACACGCTAATTGGTACGGAGGTAGGCCCCGTCGCCCAGACGCTGGAACGGCCCGCCATCTACCGAGAACTCGTCACTGACAGCGAACGCCGTGTCCGAGGTCACCCGCATCAGTCGCTTGAGCACATAAATACGCCCATCGGCCTCCACCGGCGCGGTCAGAAACGTGATGCCGATGGGGCTGGTCCAGTTGCCCACCGCGATCAATGACTGGCCCGTCGACAACGCTTCGTGCCACACCACCGATCGCGCGGACGCATCGAAACCGATCGTCCACGTCTCGGTGTAGGACTCACCGAACACGTCGCCGGTCACCACCGCTTGGACGAATGGACCATGCGGTATCGCGGCGAACGTGACGGTGCCACTGCGCGTCCCGATGCTCAGTGGCGGAAACTCGCCTCCGGTGTACTCGAAGGTCCAGGTGCCGGCAAAGTACTCGATCCGCTGGGCGACCTGCGGTTGTGGCACCTCGGCACGCCGGCGCCGCGTGAGCTCGACCGTCACGTCGAAGCCATGGTCGCCCAGCGTGACCCGCCCACCGCCGGAGAGGGACCGTTCGTCGCGGGTCAAGCTGTAGCGGAGCGCCAGGGGGCCGAAATCCGTGTCGGCTGACCCCATGAGGGTCAGTTGCGTGTCCGTCGCCTCGACCTGCGAGAGGCGAATCTCGCGACCCGGAGCGAAACTGGTCATCAGGCCCGAGTACGCGTCGGCGTTTGCGACCAGGGTCAGCGTCACGCCCGTGTCCTGGCCGTCAGCCGTGCTGGTCGTCCCTCGCCAGCTGCCGGCCCACGGGTCGGATTGACCGTTTGCGGCTGCGGGTAGCGCCAGCACTGCGGCCAGTGCGGCATAGACAAGCCGGGGTGTCTTCACCGTGGTGCTCCTTGGGGGCATGGCTAGAACCTCATCGAGCTGTTCCTGACCGATACGACGACTATACGAGTGCCTCAGTCAAAGATCAAAACCGGGTCGGACCACTGCGGGCCGCCGACGCAGCGACGCCCCATTCACGAGACCCGCTGGGCGCGACTGCGCTCTGCTAGAATGGCGCCTATCCACACTGCGCTGATCGGTCGGTAGGAGGTCGGCGCTTCGGAAGAAAGAGCAGGTACTCGTGCGCAGACCCACCATCTCCCGGTGTCGTGTTCCTCGGGCCACCGCCGTGCCCTTGGCGCTCGCGCTGACGGTCGTCGGCTGTTCCTCAGCGGAGATGGCCGGTGTCCCCGGCGTGCCTCAGCTCAGTGTGGTGTCCTCCCGACCTGACATGGTCACCGGGGGTGACGCGCTGGTTCGGGTCGAGCTGCCGGAGGGCACCTCGCCAGACACCGTCACCGTCCGGGTGGACGATCGCGATGTCACGGCTGCATTCCAGGCGGTGTCGGAGGTTGCGCTGGAAGGGCTGGTGAGCGAGCTTGGGGTCGGTGTCAACCGCGTGGCGGTCGCGACCGAGGACGGCGCGTCGGTGGAACTCGAGGTGCGGAATCACCCGGGGACCGGGCCGGTGTTTTCAGGTTCGCACCAGCAACCGTTCGTGTGCCAGACCGACGAGTTCGCGCTGGTGTCCGGCGAGGCGCTCGGTGCGGCGATTGACGACGATTGCTCGGTGGTGCGGCGCGTCGACTACGCCTACCGCTCCGTTGACGGGGGCGCACTGAAAGCGCTGCCAGACTCGACAGACCGGCCAGCGGACCTAGCATACACCACCACCTTGCATGAGGCGGAGGTGCCCTACATCGTCAGAATCGAGACCGGTACTGTCAACCGAGCGGTCTACCAGGTTGCGCTGCTCCATGACCCAACCACGGATCCGGAGCCCAGCCCCTGGCAGACGCCGGCGGGGTGGAACGGGCGGCTGATCTACACCTTCGGCGGCGGATGCGTGAACGGATGGTATCGGCAGGGCGACGCCACCGGTGGCGTCACCGACGACGTCATGCTGCGGCAAGGCTATGCCGTGGCATCTTCGACCCTCAACGTCTTTCGGAACAACTGCAATGACCTACTCGCGGCCGAGTCGATGATGATGGTCAAGGAACGCTTCATCGAATCCTACGGTGCGCCGGCCTACACGATTGGGTGGGGGTGTTCCGGTGGGTCGTATCAGAACCACCAGATTGCGGACAACTATCCAGGGTTGCTCGACGGCATCATTCCTGGGTGCAGTTTTCCCGACGTGATCTCCGGCACGATCCCCTACATTACGGACGCGAGGTTGCTGAACCACTACTTCAACGACGCGACCGGCGCGCCGTTCTCAGAGGAAGAGCAGCGAGCGGTGGCAGGGTTCCTGGTCTTGGACACCATGCCCAACGTCTCGAGGAATGCGGGCCGGATTGCACCGAGCGAGTTCTGTCCGGATGTGCTGGACGACACGCTGCGCTACGACGCTGAGACCAATCCTGGCGGCGCACGTTGCGACGTGTATGACCATGCAGTCAATGTGTTCGGGCGTGACCCGGAGACCGGGTTCGCGAGACGGCCGCTCGACAACGTCGGGGTGCAGTACGGGCTGGCCGCGTTGAACGAAGGCGCCATCACGCCGGCACAGTTCCTTGATTTGAACGAGCGAGTGGGTGGCTATGACCACGACGGTCAGTTTCAGGCGGAACGGACGGTTGCGGACCCGGCGGCGTTGCGCGCGGCCTATCAGACCGGTCGGGTGACGCACGGCGGTGGAGGCCTGGCGACCATGCCGATCATCGACTATCGTGCGTACTCCGACGACGCCGAACTGGGTGATGTACACCTGCGGTATCACTCGTTTTCGATACGCGACCGGTTGCTCCGCGCGAACGGGCGAGTCGACAATCATGTGATGCTGGTCGAAGACAACCGCTATGGACTGTATTCGACCGACAGCCCCCGGGCGCAGGAGGCGCTCGCGCAGATGGACGCGTGGCTGAGCACGCTCGCCGCGGATACGTCTGCGGACTCGCCGATCGACAAGGTCGTGCACGCCAAACCGGCGGATCTCGTTGACGCCTGCTGGAGCCGTGGCGAGGACCCCACCAAGATGGCAGAGCCGCAAGAGCGACACGCCGGGCAGTGCTCTGAACTGTACCCAGCCCCCCCCGCTCCCCGCGAGGTAGCCGGGGCGCCGGTCTCCAGTGACATCCTGAAGTGTCAGCTCAGGCCGATCGCGCCCGACGACTACAGCGTCTCGTGGGCGTCAGGCGAGCAGGACCGTCTGGAGCGGCTGTTCCCGCACGGGGTCTGCGACTGGTCCCAGGCCGGTGTCGAGCAGACTGAACCCACCGGCACCTGGCTTCGCTTTGAACCCACGTAGCCCTTCGGCCATGGCCGTGTCGAACTGGTGGACCGGCGACTACTCGGCGTCCAGTCGCTCGATGATGCGATCGGTGAGATCGTAGGCGGGATCTGCCCACGCGACCGGTCCTCTCGTAAGGTCGAAGACAAACTGCACACCGGTGTCGGCGGCGACGGCTGAGATGGCCGGGTAGAGTTTCGCCTGGAACACGCCGTCGAGCCGTTGCTGGAGTCCGAGGAGCTCCTTCTGCGCGTCCTCGATGAGGCGCTGGAGTTCGAGCGTGCCCCCTCTCCTGGCGTTGCTCCAGGCTCAGTCGGGCGCTCCCTGACAAGACCGAAGCTTGCGCGTCGAGCTGCGCCCGCTGGTTCAGAAGCGCTTGATTTCGATCCGCCAGTTCAACGGAAGCCTCCGTTTGAAACGCGTCGAGTTCGGCGAGCGCTGCCTGTCCCGCCTCTGACTCCACGGCGACGCGCTGCCCGTCAAAGAAGGCTATCTGAGCGGCGGGAAATGGCACGGCCAGCGTTTGCGCGGTGGCCGGAAATGAGGCAAGTACACAAACGACGAATACCGCGAGGGCGATACGTGGCATAGCGCGGACTCCTTTCAGCAATCCCAGGACCGGACTGGTTGCCTAGTTGGACGTACTCGCGCCTGAGAAGGTCGGAGCTGGCTGGCGGTGTCGGCCCGCCGCGTGCGCGTGTGACTGAACTGGTGACCAGCTGCACCGACCGGCCGTCACGCAAGTAACAGGAGTGTGAGACCGCCAGCGGTGGCGACCTGCCACCAGAGCTGGGTGCGTTCCTTCACGAACACCGTGCCGAGGCAGATGAGGCCTGCCGCCATCGCCAAGAAGAACCAGTAGAGCTCGGTGAAGGTCTCCTCGCGCTGAGTGGCCTGGGCGCGGCGCTGCACGTCCGAGATGATGCGCAACGCGATGTCCTGGTCAGAATCGACCCCAAGCTCGTAGTAGTCTCCGCCGCCGGCCTCGGCGATGGCGTCGAGCGACCGGCGGTCGAGCACCGAGTGAATCGGGTCTTCAGGTTCGTCGTAGACGCCCTGGGGTAGCTGAGGGATGAACCCGCCCGCCGAAGTGCCGACGCCGATGACGTAGACCCGGATGTCGTGGCTGCGGGCCAAGCTGAGCGCCTCGTCGACCTCACCGCTCCACGCCTGGCCGTCTGAAATCACGATGAATGCCTTGGCGCTCAACCGGACGCCGTACAGTTCCTCGTCGCGCTCGAACATCCGGATACCCCAGTAGATACCCTCCTCGATGTTGGTGTCCCAGCTGGTGTCGGCTTCGAGGCGGAACGGCGGTTCTTCGCCCAGATGGTCGAGAAAGAAAAAGAGCGCATTGGGGTCCTTCGTGAGTCGAACCTGGGGAGCGGCACGGTGGGCAAAGAGCGCCAACGCGATGCGCTGATCCTGCCAGCTGAGCAGCTCGGCGAACAGTCGAATCCACCCGACCGATCGTTGCCAACGGTCCGGGGGCATGTCGCTGACCCGCATCGAGGTGGAGCCGTCCTGCAGAATGATGAAATCGGCGCCCGCATTCTGAGTGACCGACGCCAGGACCTGGGGGCGCGCCAGCGCCACCACCAGAGCGCTGATCGCGAAGACGAGACAGAGCCAGAACCACAGCTCGCCGCCAAACGTGAACCGCTCACGCACCGGTACGGTCCGGTGTCGGTGCGCGGCACGCGTGTCTCGTCGCCGTCGACCCAGCTGCCACGCCCAGAGCAGACTGAGCCCGGCCGGAATGACTAGCAGCCAGAGATGGAGCGGCTCCTCGAATCGGAGCGGAGGCATAGGGGGTTACCCGCGCTTACGGATCGGCGCGCCTTCACCGATCGTGGGGTCCTCGCTCTCGTCGGGGTCGATGACGCTGTCCCGCGGGACATAGATCTGGACGTCTTCCATTTCTTCTTCTGCAGGCATGTCGCCCGGATTGCCGGCCACGGTGGGGCGACGGAACTCGGGCACCTCGTCGCCGGCCGCGATTTCGTTGCGCAGCCGCACCATCAGCTCGTAGTTGAACGCGGTGTCTGGATGAGCATCGTCTCCTTCGAGCAGACGGCGATAGACGCCGATGGCGTGGTCGAGGGTGCCGAGGGCCAGGTCGCGGTTTGTGCCGGGTTGCTGGACGGACCGGTAGTCCGCGTTGGCCACGACAAACTGGAGGGCGGCGTTACCGGCGGTCGTGGGGCCGTCTGCCTGCGAGTACGCGTCAACCAGGTTGCGATAGTCGCCCCGCCAGTAATTGACGGCGGCTTGTCTGGTGGTCACCTCTTCCCGGGTCCCCCGCAGGAGCCAGGGGATGCGCTCGAAGGGGGCAAGGGCAGTGGCCACGGCGTCGTAACGCTGGGCCGCGTCGGACACGTTCAACACGGCCAGAGACTGGTCCGCCGCCGCCAGCTGTCGCTGAAGGCGGCCGGCGGTGAGCAAGACCCCGGCGACCATGGCAAGCAGGACCGCGATGAGCAGGTAGCTAGAGAGGGTTCTGATCATCCGACGCGCCTCATGGGAATCTCCGCAACTGTTTCAGTCCGAGTCCGCCGACGGCCGCGAGGCTCCACAGCCCGACCGCGACCAGTGCGAATGGAGAGAAGCGCGGCTGGTGGGCCACGTATTGTGTGACTTCGATCTCGCCGGCCGAGAGCGCGTCTATTTCGTGAACGGCCTGCAGGATCGCGGCCTCGTCGGCCGCCGGATAAAACCGGCCACCGGTCTTCTCGACCGCCAGCTTCCAGGTGATGTCGGGCAGGACGTCGCCCAGGTCCTGGTTGTAGGCGGTACGAATGAAGTACACGGGAATCGCGTTGTCGGCCGCCTCCTCCAAGATGTCATCAATCGACTGGCCCTCGTAGATAGCGTGCGTATCCTGACCGTCGCTGAAGATGACCATCAGATTGCCTTGCGCACTGAGAAAGTCGAAGGTGCGAAACAGCTCGACCCCTCGGCTGACCGCTCGCATGATCAAGGTGCCGTGGTCGGGGAACCGGTCAAATTCTTCGGGCGTGCCGATCAACCCGATGCTCAGCAGGATGTTCTCGTAGTCGTTCGTGAACGGGGTCACGATGTACGCCTCGCCGCCGAACTGCACCAGCGATACGAGGTCGCGGTGCGACCCCTCCATCCGCCGCCGGACAAAGTAGTCGGCCGCGGACACGTTCGCCAGATAGGTGTTGCCCCAGCCAAGCTGATTGGTGGCGAAGGAGCTGTCCATGCTCAAGGAGGCGTCGATCAGAATGGCGATGCGATGCCCGGGGTATGTCGCGCGCTCCTCGATCAGCGCGGTGTGCGGGTCGCCGATGGCCACCGCCAGGAACGGCAGTCCCGCGAGGAACAGCAGAAACGGGGCGTGGCGTACCGGGGCCAGGGTCGAGCGTCGGGTGATGGCGGCCGCGAGCACCGCTGGCAACACCATCTGCATACGCCCTGGGCGATGTCGTAGAACGGAGCGCGCCAGCAATGCTGTCACCGCGAGCGCGCCAAGCAGGCCCAGCAATAGCACCGCCTCGTCGCGTTGCGGCAGCGGGAGCCCCGCCAACGACAGGTCGTCTAGCTGGGCAACCGTCTGTCTGGCTGTGGCCAGCACCGCGGTTAGCGTTTCCATGTCACCCACTCGGCAAGAAGTGCCCGGAGCTGCGTGATGGCGCGCACCGGTGACGTCGAGAGCCAGCGCAGCCGCTTGACGGCCGACAGGCCCGTGTTCAGGGCGCTCGTCAGGTCCGCGTCATCATGACGGTGGGCGTTGGGCGCCACGTCGTCGCTTCGGCCGTAACGGGCCCGCGTGAATGCCGAGATTGCCTCGGCCAGGTCGGCCATGAGCTGGCCATCACCCACGGCCCGGGAGCCTGATTCGCCGACCCTCTCGACCAACGCGGGGGCGGTGACGCCCGACGAGACCACGACGGTCTGCCGTCGCAAGAGGCCGCGCCGAATGCGGAGCTGACCGTCGCGGGCGGGGGTGTCCGCGCCGACGACGGTGTGCGGCACCGCACCGGTGCGGGCCACGGCACCGGCCACACGGAGCGCGGCGAGCGCACGCGCGCGCCCATCGTCTGTCCATCCCTCTGCTTCGCTGGCGCGCTGGACGGCAGTCAGTTCGCGGTGCGCCCGACTGACGACGAGAGACGGCGAGATCGGCCTGTCGACCCTCGGGGCGTCGCCTCGGCGCATGCGGGCCGCCCGCGTCACGCCGAGCAGAAGGACCCCCACGGCCATGACACCGAGCAGGGCCGCGCCAAGCGTGAGCGCGTTGGCGCGGAAGACCCGATCCTGGGCGTCCCCGAGCGTCGCTGGCGGCAGGTCGCGGATGTCGACCACCGCGCCAGGGACCAGCGAAACCACGCGTATGGGTTCGGGAGGCAACACGTACGTGAACTCCCGTCCGGCTAAGGCCGGGTCGCTCCCTATCCGGCGCTCGACACGATAGATGAGTTGAAGCGCCGGGAGCTCGACGTCCTCGCCGAAGCTGGTCTCGGTGATCAGGCGAAGCGTGTAGCGGTATTGAAAGAAGCGATAGGGACCGGTCTGGGCATCTTCGAACCGTTCGCCGTCCAGCACTTCGAACGGGGCGACGTCGATGGACGCTGGCTCCAGCGCGACGGGGTCCGGAACGGCTCGTGCCTGGTCCGTCTCGACTGTGCTGCAGGTCACCGTCATGGTGAATCGCTCGCCGACCCGGACCGCATGCTGGCTGAGGCGACGCCAGCAGCGAAAGGCGTCGACCGCGGTGGTGTCGTCCGCCGGCTGCGCCCATAACGGTGCGGACACAACGAGCGCGCACACAAGCGCGAGCGCGAACGGACGTCGTTCCGGTCTCATCGTTGTCCCTGCTTCCGTGCCAACAGGAAGCTGACCAAACGGTCATGGATCGTCGGTCCGTCGCCGCCGAGCCGCACGACGTCGAGTCCCACGTCGCGTGCGTCACGCGCGACGCCGTCTTGCCACTCGGTGACGCGCCGTCCGAGTTGTGCCAGGTCGTCGGTAGCGAGGACGCGTGTGCGTCCGGTCTCCACGTCAAGGACCTCGACCCATCCCGCCGAGAGTGCGGGGAGCTGGAAGGCGAACGCGCTGTCGACCATGACCAGAAAGACATCGTGAAATGAGCCGAGGTCGGCCAGCTCAGCCAGGAATGGCGCCGGGTCGTCGAACAGAAAATCGGAGATGACCGGTATGAGCGAACGCTTGCGCAGCAGGCCCGCGAAACTCAGGTCCGGTGTGGACGCGGGTGACCGACCGGCCACCAGCCGCTCTTGGTAGGCGTCCACGCAATGCATCGCGTGGCCCCGCCCGATGAGCGGACGTACGGTCATCTGCCGCGTGTCGCCATCGAATGTGATCAGGCCAGCCCGATCCTGAAAAAACGACGCGGCCATGGCAAAGGTGGCCACCGCGTGTGCGATCACTTTGGCGATCGGCGCGCCATCCACACCGCATCGTGTGGACCCTGACACGTCGGCCGCGATCATGACGGGCGCGTTACTCTCCTGCTCAAACTCCCGCGTGATGAGCGGGCTGAAATTCGTCAGCGTGGACTGAGCCCAGTCAATGGACGACAGCCGGTCGCCCGGTTGCCAATCGCGGAGCCCAGCCAGGTCGTGGCCAACACCCTGGAACAGGCTCGGATGCGTGCCGATCGCCAGTTCCTGCATGCGACGGACGATGACCAGTTCGACGTCCTGAATTTCGGACCACGACACGAGTGAGTCATCCGTTGTCGACACGGCGGTGGCGTTCATGGAATGGGCACCGTGTCGATGACCTCTTCGATGACCGTGTCGACATGGATGTTGCGGCTCGCGGCGTGGGGGGCGAGCCACAGGCGGTGGCCCAGGACGTGTTTGGCCAGATCCTGGATATCCTCGGGGTAGACCTCGTCGCGGTGGCCGGAGAGCAACGCCCACACCTTGACCAGGCGTCCCCAGCAGATCGTGGCGCGCGGCGACCCGCCGAGATCGACATACTGCTCTACCAGCGCCGACGGCGAATGCTGGTGCCAGTCCGTTTCCGGACTGTAGGGTCTGGTGGCGGCCACCAGCCGGCGGATGTACTTGCTCAGGGCGTCATGCAGAAACACCTCTTCGCCGATACGACCTCGAAGCTCGATGACGCGCTCTTTCGCCATCAGTCCGCGCAGATGGACCTTCTTGAAGTCGAAATTGACCAGCTTCTCCTCTTCGTCAGGCGGTAGATACCCGATGTTCACGATGATGGCGAATCGGTCCGTCGCCGCCTCAGATAGGGGAAACGTGCCTTGGCCCAGCTCGACCGGGTTCATCGTGGCGATCGCAAAGCTGAACGCCGGCAGCTGGTAGGTCTCCTTGCCGACCGTGATCGACCGGTCCTGTAGCCCCTCGAGAAACGCGCTCTGCGATTTCAGCGGGATTCGATTGATCTCGTCGAGCAGGATGACCTCCGCCGACGCCAGTGGTCCGAATTCCGTGATGAACTCACCAGTCGCCGGATTGATCATCTGGAAACCGACGACCTCGGTCGGTTGCAGGTCGGCGCGACCTTGAAGGCGCGCGAACTTGGCGCCGCTGATCGCGGCCAGAATCACGCCGAAGAACGTCTTCCCGACTCCCGGCACGCCTCGAAGAAGCAGGTTGCCCGCGTTGACCTGGCGCTGCTCGTCCTGGTCATACGTGGTCGGAATCTCCGCCAGCAAGACCATGTTCGCGAGCGCTTTCTCGCGCTCGTATCCCACGAGAGCCTTGCCACCTTCGGTGACGATGGCCTGATGAAAGTCGATGGCGTCCTGAAGGTCTGAGTGCATGGAGGGCCAGCAACCACCGCGACGGGAGCCAGTGCCTGCCGACGCAGGTCACTGATGAAACTCACATGCTACAGGAAAGCGCGTGCCGGGCGACTGTGATTTCGGATTATCCATGTCCGACTGGGTGACCACGTGTGAGCCGCGTGAAGGAGGCCGTCCGGGATCTCGGCATTGCCGCGGCCAGATGCGGGAAGTATGCTTGCGCTAGTCTACGGAAATCGTTCGAAACGCCATGCGCAATTGCGATTCAAGGGGGCCACATGCACGTTGACCGACGTAAGTTCATCGCATCGCTGGGAGGCACTGCGGCCGTCGCAGGCATGGCGCACGAAGACCGCGCCGAGGCGCTCGAACACTATATGACCGACCAGCTCGACAATCTGAATGGGGTCGGGACCGCGCCCGCGTTCGGTGTCGTCGGCCAGTCGTCGACCGAACCGAGGATCCCGCGCGGCACCGGCAACCTGTTTCAACCGACGACGACCGGCTTCGAGCCGATGCCGGAGAGGCCGACGCTGGTCGATTTCTTCGAGCGCCGCTTCGCCCCTGCACGTCATGTGCTGCAGAGCGCCAACCACGCCGTGCTGACGGGTCAGCCGGAGCGGACCGTTTTTGCCTGCTTGCTGCACGACGTCACCCAGAACCTCATCAAGGCCGACCACGGCTACTGGGGCGCGCAACTGTTCGCGCCCTACGTGGACGAGCGTGTGAGCTGGGCCATTAAATATCACCAGGCGCTTCGGTTCTTCGCGGACGAGGCAGCCGGCTACGAATACCCAGAGCTCTACAACCGCATCTTCGGGGTCGACTACGAGCCTGACGAGTACATCAAGGCCGACCACGCATTCGCACGCAAGCACCGGTATTACATGGAAGCGCGGCTGGTGACCGTCAACGACCAGTACGCGTTTGACGAGAACACGCGCGAAGTGAAGATCGACGAGTTCACCGACGTCATCGGCCGCCAGTTCAAACAGCCGAAAGAGGGCCTGGGACTCGACAATAGCCCGACCGCGCACATGTGGCGGTCGCTGGCCAACCCGGACCGTCCGCTCTAACCGGCCCGAACACCGTTACCAGCAGTATCGATCGTGGGCAGCCGTCCGCCTCGCGGTGCGGCTGTCTATGGCGTGGACCCGTCTGCCTCGCCCAGCCATTGATTCAGCCAATCCAGCACGGTGTGGTGCCATTGCAGACTGTTGTGCGGCTTGATGACCCAGTGGTTTTCGTCGGGGAAGAAGAGGAGGCGGCTGGGGATGCCGCGGCGCTGGAGCGCGTTGAATGTGCTGAGGCCCTGCTCTAGCGGAACCCGATGGTCTTCCTGGCTGTGAATCACCAGCATGGGAGTCCGCCATTCGGTGACGTGGTGGACCGGGTTGTGTTTTTCGTGCTCTTCAGGGTTCTCGAAATAGGGTCCGCCATGTTCCCACTCCGGGAACCAGAGCTCCTCGGTGGAGTAGTACATCGACCGCATGTCGAACAAGCCGTCGTGGTTGACCAGGCACTTGAACCGGTCTGGCCAGTTCCCGGCAATCCAGTTGACCATGTATCCGCCGTACGAGGCGCCGAGCGCGCACGCGTTGTCGCCGTCCATCCAGGGGTAACGGTCGAGTGCGGCGGCCAGACCGAGTTGCAAGTCGTCGAGCGGTTTCCCGCCCCAATCACCGGAGATCGCGTCGGTGAACGCTTGTCCGTACCCGACTGAGCCGTGGAAATCGACCATCACCACGGCATAGCCCGCTGCCGCGTAACTTTGGGGATTCCATCGATAGTGGAAATGGTTGCCGAATGATCCCTGCGGTCCACCGTGAATCAGGAATGCGACTGGATACGAGCGGCTCGCGTCGAAATTCGCAGGTTTGACAATCTGCGCGTAGACGGTGTCCCCGCCGGCGCCAGCGAAGCTGAACTGTTCGTGGTCGCCAAGTGAGAGCGCCGCCATCCGTGCGTCATTGAAGCGGGTGATCTGCTGCAGGTCGTTGCCGGCCGCTGTCGCGCGAAAGAACTCCACCGGCGACTGCAGGTCGTCGACCCCAAACACCAGCCGGTCGCCGGCCAGCGCAGGAGCCCCGACGTACCCGGTGTCGTCGAGTACGGTGGTGACGTCGCCTGACTGGACGTCCACCGCGAACAGCGAGACGTGGCCCAGGTTCTGCGCGGTGGCGTACAGCGTGTCGCCGTCGGCCGACCACAAGAGGCTGCTGGGCGAGCGGTCCCAGTCAGGGGCAAGCGTGCTGATGGGCCCGTCTGGCCAACGTTTCAGGGTGATTCGCAGGCGGTCTGATTCGAACCCAGGTCGTGCCATGGCCAGATACGCGAGGGTCTGGCCATCGGGTGAGAACACGGGTGCGGTGTCCCAGGCCTTGTTGTCGGCGGTCAACGGCAGGGGTGCGTTTGACCCGTCGATCGGGCTCACAAAGAGGTCGAAATTGGTGGACCAAGGCTCGCCGGCGCCGGCCACGCGCGCCGTCAGCACGATCTGCTGTCCATTCGGCGTGAAGGCGAATTCTTCGGCGCCGCCAAACGGGACGGACGGTGAGTCGGCGTCAAGACCCGTCATGAGATCGACCGGGGCATCGCCGTTGGCCGGCACCACGAAGACATGCGAGCGACGTCCATCCTCCCACTGGCTCCAGTGGCGAACGAAGACCCCGTCGTAGACCTGTCCGGTCGCGAGATTCTGCGCTCGTGTGTCCAGTCGTTCGGCGGTGCACGCCAGCGTCGCGCAGTCGACGAAGACCTCCATGGAGATCGCGAGGTGCGTGCCATCGGGTGACACGGTCAGGTTGGCGGTGTCCAGCGGCAGATCGGTGACCTGCGTGAGCCGAGCGTCGGCCACGTCGAGACGCCAGACCTGCGATGAACCTGAGCGAGTCGAGAGGAAATAGAGATGCGTCCCGTCGGGCGACCACCGTGGGTTGAAATCGCTGGCCTCGTCGGTCGTGACCCGTCGAGGTGATCCGCCGTCGACCGCGACGGTCCAGATGTCGGTACGACGCCGGTCAGAGGGCAGGTCCAGTTCACTCACGACGAAGACGAGGTCGAGTCCATCAGGCGAGACCTGTGGGTCGGACAGACGATCCATGGCGATCAGATCGTTGGTGGTCATGGTGCGGGTGGATGGCCCGGACTGCGCATCCGCCAGGCCAGCGCTCGCGCTGAGGACAGCGGCCAGGGCCAGTTGCCCTACTCGGCGCCGGGCCAATGCACGTGGGTGCGCGTCGGGTGTGTGTTGGTCCGCGCGCGGTGAGGGCTCATTGGGGGGCGTCCATGTCATATCGAAAGACTCCCGCCCACGGTCGGCCATCCGTCGGTCGCGGCCGGGGGCGCTATTGTTCGCTGGCGCGTTCGGAGAGGTACTCGCGCGCCATGCGGCGCGCACTCTCACGAATGGCGCGTACGGCGGAGTCGTTGGTGATGGTGGCGCGCGAGACCGCGTCGATGTCCGTGCCGACGGTCATCGGGGCCAGCACGCTCTTGCCACGAAACTGCTCGAGGAACCGGGCTGGGTCGACTGAGAAATAGCCGAACGGTTCGTTGTGGTAGACCATGCTGATGTCGATCAATGTGCCGCCAGGATCCATGCCGATCAACATCCAGATTTGGCCTTTGTAACCTCGGACCTTCGGGGCGAAGTCGACCGTGAAGAACCCGAGACCAACCAGTTCTTCCTTGCCGTTCGGACCGGTCTTGTAACCCCGGTAGTGCGGCGTGCCGCGATTGATCCAGCGGAACGTCTCGGCGCCCGGAAGCGCCTCCTTGAGGTAGTCCTCGTAGCGGGGAATGTCGTCGGTGGCACGCCAACGCTGGGCGAACACCGGCGCGGCGGCGATGGCGATCAGCACGGCCAAGCTCGCGATGCCGAGGGCACTCCTCAGCGGGGCGGTGGTGGCTCTGTCTCTCATCCGTGCGTGTGTCCCTTCAGTATCCGTTTCACGGTGTCGGTGAGTCCCTGCGCCAGCACGACCCACAGAGCGAATCCGACCAACCCCCACCCGAAGATGTTGTCGACTGCCACGGCGGCCAGCGACCCGTCCCGCTCGACGGCGAGCCAGAGCAACGCCAAGACCGCGCCCAGCACCACCCAAGCCTTCGGGTTGAACCCCATGTCTCGCATTGTATCGTCATCCGTTAGACGTGGTTGGATGCGGGCAATTCCGGTTCAGCGGATGCCACGCCGTCGACACCGACGACCGACGGTTTCCGATTCTGGAACCGGTGGCCGGGGCCGGCGGTGGAACGGACGAAATAGTCGTGGCCCTGAACCGGCGTGGTTACGGCCGACACGGTTGGCGATCGAGGGGCTCGACTTCGAGGCCGCACTGTCCGCGCTCCCAATATCACTCGCGAAATAGTTTCCCGGCGGGGCATCTCTTCGGTGTGGCCATGTGGACGGCATTTCCAGGGTAGCGGCGGAGAGGCCATCGGTCTTGGCCCGGTGACCTTGGGCGACGTCGCGGACCTGCCTCGGGTGACACCACGACCGGCAGATCGGCCGCCGCCAATGCCGCTACGGCCGCCCGTTCGCAGCGATCCGTCGCCCCAGCAGAGCTGCCGGATCGAGATGGGTCGCCGCTTCGAGCACCGGCGAGGTGCGCTAGTGGATCTTCCGTTAATAGGGGTGGTCTAATGCGTCCTGCCGTCTTGCTGCGTGTAAATCACCTTGACGGAATGAGGAAGGATTTTCAGTATTGTGGCTATGATGAAAAGAACTGACAGATGCGTTGCCGCGCTGGTGACAGCAGCCGTGTGTCTCGGATTTGTCGCCGATAGCCGGGCAGAGCTGATCAACCGGGGCACGTACGATGGAGTGAATCTCATCTACGATAGCGTCCAACGAATCACCTGGCTCGGCGACGCGAACTGGGCGAAGACGTCCGGTTTTGATTCAGATGGAGAAATGACGTGGGGTGAGGCTCGCACATGGGCGAGGCGCCTGACGATTGGCGGATTTTCCGACTGGCGGCTTCCCATCACGTCTGACGAAACCTGCAGGGGCGGTGGTTGTACGAACAGCGAGATGGGCCACCTGTTCGGGGTCGAAGGCGTGTCGTCGACCAATCCTGGACTGTTTCTCAATCTCGAAGAGCGCCAATACTGGTCGAGCAGAAGTGACTCTGCTGAGCCCGACCTCGGTTGGTATTTCCACTTCGGCAACGGCGACCAGGGGGCTACCGCCAAGAGCGATAGTCACATGCCCTGGGCCGTGCGCGACGGAGATGTGGGCGCTGAGGTCTCTATCGAGACCAAGCCGGACAATTTTCTTGTCAGGGTGAATCTCGGTTCGGTTGGGTCGAGACCAGTGACGGCTCTGGGCTCAGCGGCCGAACCGGACAACCTGCAGGGTGGCGCCGCTGGTCAGTCCGTCCACCCCTGTTTCGGGAGGACCCGGTTCCAGTCCTGCACCAGCACGTCCGCCAGGTGGGAGAGTGGGTTAGCCGCGAATAAGGAGGATGCCGGGCCAGAAAACCGGACGGAGGTCGTGCGAGCGCCCACGAGCGGGTTCGGGTCACAGCGAGACGCTCTGCGCATATAATGAGTCCTTCTGATATTGCGAAGCATTGTCGTCGGCAGCCGCACAGGCGCTGAGACACCATGATACGGAGGTTCAGATGACGCGTTCACCCATTGGCCGTTCGGCCCTGATCGTGGTCTGTGCAGTGCTGCTCACGGCGCCGGCTGCGGCGCAGAGCGTGAAGAAGCTCGATTCCTATGACGGGGTTGCTGTCCGTATTTTGCAGAGCAACAACGCCGGCACCACGCAGCACGTGATCGATCCGGCCATCAACGAGGTGGTCGGCATCATCAAGGGCTGTCCGAACCCGCACAATTTTACGGTTCACCCTGAATCGCTCTACTACTACTGCTCGAACGAGCTGGACCAGGCGGTCGACGTGTTCGACACGAAGACGCTCGAGTTCGTCACGCGCATTCCGCTGTCGGCACGACCCAACAAGATCGCAGTGAACAAGAAGCATCGGAAGCTCTATGCGGGCATCGCCCAGCGGACCGACAGTCCGGGGCCGGGGGTCGAGGTCGACCCCAATGGGCGGTATCCGGCGGTGGTCGACGTGATCGACATCGACACCCACACGCTGGTCAAGAGCATCGAGGTGTTCAGCACCATCCACAACGTGTTCATGACCCCCGACGAGAACCACGTGGTGCTCGGTCTCCGCGGGGAGGTGGAACCGGGTGACCCGACCATCCAGGTGATCGACCCCGTGACCGACACCGTGGCCTTCGGCATCGAGCTGACCGGCTACGAGCAGTATGGCCGGACCCACCACGAGGTGCGGCCGATGACGTTCCTGGCCGACGACGACGGCTCGACCAAGTGGCTGTTCGCCCAGGCCACCGGTATCAACCGTGCCTGGGTCGTCGATTGGGAGACGCACGAGATGGTGGACATGCTCGTTCCGCCGGAACTGCCGCTGTGGGAGAAGAACGCCGACGGGATCCAGACCGGTGACATGCACGGCCTCGAAGTGCTGCCGGACAAGTCGGCGGTATGGGCGTCGAGTCGGATCGACAGCCGCATCTATGGCTGGAGCCTGCCAGACCTCGAGTACATTGGCAGCGTGGAGGTCGGCCCCAGCGCCAACTGGATGACCTCGACCCCAGACAGCCGCTACATGTACGTGGCGGTGTCCGGCAGCGATCACACCCTGGCCATCGACCTCGAGTCGCTCGAGATCCTGGCCAAGATCAAGACCGGCGCTCGCCCGGCGCGGAACGCTACCGTGGTGCTGCCGCTCGACCGAGTGAATCCCAAAGGGACCGGGATGCGAACGGAGGAGAACGAATGACGGGCCGACGGTTGGGTATCCTGGCGCGGATCGGTCTGGGGCTGGCGCTCGGGACGGTGGCGGTGGTGCTGAGCACGTCCCAGGCGCCCGTCGGGGCCCAGAGCTTTCCGACGTCCACGGACGTCCAGACCTATCGCGACGCTGTCGAGACCGTCTTCATGGAAGACCGGGGCGGCACCACCAGCGGCATCGCCTCGTGCGTCATGTGTCACACCTGGCAGACCAGCATCCGGTTCAGTCTTGAGACGCCCGAAACCGAGGCCGGATGGACTGCCGAGCAGTCGCGGAGCAACCTCGGTGTGATCGGACTGCTGATCAACACCGAGGACCCGGAGAGCAGCCGTCTGCTGCAGAAGCCGTTGGCTCAGAATGCCGGAGGCCTGCCGCACACCGGGGGCACATTCTGGGACTCCACCGACGACCCTGAGTATGGGCGGCTGCTTCAGTGGATCCAGCGGCTGCCGGACGATCAATACATTCCGGCGCCCGAACCCGAGATTGATTTCGCCTTCTTCCGCGCCTGCGTCCAGGACGTGTTCATCAGCCCTCGCGAGGGGCAGCTTCCATGCACCCGGTGCCACTCGGGTGGAATCAGGGGCTTCGCTCCGGCGCCAGGACGGGGCGACCAGTGGAGCGACGAGGAGGCGCAACGGGCCTTCCAGCTGATCACGCGGGTGATCACCCCGGGCAACCCCGAGCAGAGCCGGTTCCTGCTGAAACCGCTGCACCCGGATGGTGGCGGAGCCTACACCCACAATGGGCCGCGGCGGTGGGAGAGCCGTAGTGACCCCGAGTGGCAGATGCTCGCCGGCTGGGTTCGGGGGCAGCGCTCAGGGTCCAGCTGTTCCTGAGTCACGACCCGGTCGGGGTCGGCGCTTAACCCCTGGGGAAGTTCGTTCGGCGCTACGTCCCGGTATGACCGGCTGACGCTGGACCGGTCATACCGCTCCAATCACGACCAAGCGCCGCGCAGCAAGGACCCCCTCGCGTCGCGAGTGTGGCAGCGTCTCGTGCGTCGATCTGCGTACCCGCCTCAAGATCGCTTGGGTGACGCCATGACTATTGACCGACGTCGGTTCATCAAAGCGACAACCGCAGCGGGTCTTGCCCTCGGGGCGGGGGCGCACACCGCAGCTGCCACCGGTCGGCGCCGCTCCGCCGCGGTGCAGACAACCTCGTCTCCCGACGTCGTCATCGTCGGCGCGGGCGTCTTTGGGATGTGGACCGCGCTCCATCTCCAACGATTGGGTGCCAGTGTCACCGTGGTCGATGCCTACGGCGCCGGGAATTCCAGACAGACATCCGGGGGAGAAACACGGGGCGTACGGACCTCGTATGGCGACCGTCCGCACGGCCGGTTCTGGACACGCTGGGCGGGTGAGGCGATTGACAAGTGGATTGAGTGGGACGAGATGGGCAGTGAGCGGTTGCTGCCGCGCGTGTTCTTTAATACCGGCGACCTGATCTTGCGGAGCGAGACCAGCCCCTACATTCAAAACACCAGATCGCACTGGGACGCGCTGGGGACGCCGTACGAATCGCTGACGCCGGACGAGGTGGCGTATCGCTGGCCGTGGATCCGTTTCGAGGATCTCAGCGTCGCGCTGTTCGAACCGGCCGCCGGCGTTGTGCGTGCCCGTCGTGCTATCGAATCGGTGGCCCGGGTGTTCGAGGAGGAGGGGGGCACGATTCAGATCGGCCGTGCCTCGTTTGGTGAGCGGGACGGGGCGACGCTACGCAATGTGGCGATCGACGGCGGCGAACCACTGTCGGGCGGCACGACGATCTTTGCCTGCGGACCCTGGTTTCCCACGTTCATGCCCGAGCTGATGGGCAATCGGATCCGCACCTCGATCGGGCATACGTTCTACTTCGCGGTGCCTCCGGGTGATACACGTTTCTCGTTCCCCCACATGCCCAGCTACGGTGTGCCGGGGTGCACCGGATGGCCGGCGCTGCCGCCAGATCACCGGGGGTTTCGCGTGCGTACCGGGGGGCGACCCGGGTCAGATCCAGACACCAGCGATCGCTGGATTCCACCGGAAGCGCACGAGCGTCCGCGACAGATTCTCGAGCGCCACTTTCCCGATCTCATCGGTGCGGCCATCAACGAGACCCGTGCCTGCCACTATGAGAGCAGTGTCGACGGGAATTTCATCGTCGACCACCATCCCGACTTCAACAATGTGTGGTTACTTGGTGGCGGGTCGGCGGAGGCGTTCAAGTTTGGCCCCGTCCTCGGCGAGTACATCGCCCGCCGAGTGCTTGGGGTTGAAGACGACCCCGAGCTGGCCGAGGGGTTTCGGTTGAAGGCCGAGGAATTCGGCTCGCGCGGTCAGTGAGACGCGCGCCTCGCTATAATGACCACCGGCCGCGGCGCTCGGTCCCCTCAGACCGACGATGGCGAAAAGACAAGCATGTGAGCCCTCGGATCGTGGCGATGTTGGTGTGCGCGTGCGCTGTCGTTGCGGCCAGTGCATCGGCGCAGCCGCCGGCTGTGACCGAGGCAGATGATGCGGCGTTGCGCCGACTGATCCCCAAAGCGGACACGTTCGAACTTGTCGAGACAGGTTCCCGCCATTTTCGCGCCTACGCGCGTCCGGGCGTGAACGACGAGCCACAGCTCGTTGGACTGGCCTTTTTTACGACTGACATCACTCCGCGCGTCTACGCCTACAAAGGGCGTATCACCATGCTCGTTGCGCTCGACCTGGCTGGCACGGTGACCGGCGTCGCCGTCGTGCATCACTACGAGCCGTTTGGATACTTTTCCATCGACATGCCGAAGTTTCCGAAGCAGTTCAAGGGGAAACACGTGCTTGATCCGATTGAAGTGGGCCAAGATATCGACGGCGTGTCGCGCGCCTCCATCACGGTGGAGGCGGCGACCCGAGCGGTTCGGCAAGGCGCCCGCCGGTTAACCCGAGAATTTCTCGCCGAACAGGCAGCCGACCGATGACCCAGACGTCTTTCCGTCGTGTTCTCGCGCTGTGCGCGATGCTGTGTGTGTGTCTGGCCGGCGGCGCGGCGGTGTTGGGCGCCAGCACCGCGCAACCAGAGAGCCCTCCGCCACTGTCGCTCGACGACCTGGCGGCGCTCGATGCGCTTATTGAGGAAGACGAGGTCGTCGACGATGCGGTGGCCGAGTTCGACGCGGACGCGGTGACGGACGTGGCGCTGTTGGCAGCGGTGCTGGGGTTCGCGTTGTTCAGCTTCAAGAAGAGGAGCGAGTCGCTCAAGATCGTCAGCTGGCTCTTGTCGATCGGCTACCTCGGATTCTACAAGGCCAGCCTGGTCTCGGTGGTGGACATCTTCGGCGCGCTTCGCGCGAGTCTGCCCGCGTTTCAGGACGGCCAGGCCTACTATCTGCTGATCGCCTTCACGCTGACGTCGACCATTCTCTGGGGCCGTTTGTACTGTGGCCGGATCTGCGCATTTGGCGCCTTGACGCAGCTGATGGACCGTATCATCCCGTCGCGGTTTCGCATTGACCCGCCGGCGTGGCTTGATAAGCGGCTGGCGTATCTGAAGTACGTGGTGCTCGGAAGCGCCGTGCTCTATTTCCTCGCCAGTGGGGACACACTGGTCTATCGGTACATCGAGCCGTTCTGGATGTTCACGCGTAACGGCAATGCGATCATGTGGACGCTCCTGACGATCCTGCTGCTGGCGACCGTCTTCGTGCGGAACCTCTACTGTCGGTATCTGTGTTCCGTGGGCGCGGGCCTTGGTCTGCTGTCCAATCTCACGGTGTTCAAGATCAAGCGGTGGGGCGAGTGCTCCACCTGCAAGCTCTGTGAGAAGACGTGCGAGTGGGGCGCCATTGAGGGCCCCAAGATCCTCGTCAGCGAGTGCGTTCGCTGCGACGACTGCGAACGGCTCTACGCCGATGAAGACAAGTGCCCGCACTGGTTGATCCAGAAATTTGTTCGACGGCGGGCGGCGACTCCGTGACCACCCGTTCATCTGATCACCATCACCGAGCTAAGGCCACGCGACCAGGCGTCCTCTGGTTGAGTCTTGCCTGCTGGCTCGGTGCCGCGGCCGGCGGCACCGCCCAGCCAGTTACCGCGAGCGCTCCCGAGCCGGGGCGTGGCGCGACGCTGGTGGTGGCGCCGTTCGTCAACCTCAGTCAGCAAGCAGACGACGCCTGGATCGGCGTCGGCATCGCGGAGGCCATAGCGGTGGACTTGAGCCAAACCGGCGCCGTCGGCAGCGTTGAGGTGCTGCCGGTCGCGGCTCCCGCTGCTGGCGACCAGCCGGCCGGTGACACCGCGCTGCGAGCGGCCGCCCAACGGGACGGCGCCATGTGGCTCGTGCATGGTGGTTATCAACATGTCGGGACCGGACTGCGCATCACGGGCCGGATTGTCGACATCCGCACCGGGCGCACCGTTTACACGGTGCAGGCGGATGGGCAGCTGGACGACCTGTTCGATGTGCAGGACGAGCTCGCGGCCGCCTTCCACACGTGGCTCGGCGGGATGTCGGCTCAGGTCGGACGGGTCACCCCGGTCGTAGCGGGCGTTGCCCCGTCCCCGGGGCGAGCGAACGGGGCGGCTGGCGTCACGACCGGCGCGGTCGAACTGGGCGACGTGGCGCCCGACGCAGTCCCGTCCGCCCCACGCGGCGGGCGCGGCGGATTTGCTGCGACGCCTGTGCTCGAACGCCCACGCGCGGTGGTGGTCCGAGCCGCATCGGCTCCAACGTTGGATGGACGTCTCGATGATGCGGTCTGGCAGTCCGCGACGCATCTGACGGAATTTGTTCAAATCGCGCCGCTGGAGGGTGTGCCTGGCACCGAGGAGACCGAGGTCTGGATGGCGTACGACGACGACCATCTGTACGTCGCGTTCTATGCCCACTACACGGAGCCCGGCATGATCCGGGCGAACCGGGCGGACCGCGACGAAATTCGCGGTGACGATCGGCTGTCGGTGCTCATTGACCCGTTCCTCGACCAGCAGCGCGCGTATCAGTTCGAGGTCAATGGATACGGGGTGCAGGCCGACTCGATCGTGAACGCGGATGGCAGCACGGGCGCTTCGAGTGGTCGGAGCGTGCGCCCGCAGACGACCGGTGGCGTGCGCCGCGCAGGTGCCAGCAGTGGCGGCGGTCTCAGCGGTTCGGGGCAGTTCGGCATTCGTGGGGATGCGTCCTGGAACAGCTTGTTCACCACCGCGGGGCAACTGGTCGATGACGGGTGGACGGCGGAGATGGCAATCCCTTTTAAGAGTCTGCGCTACCCGTCTGGCGACAGCGGCCGCCAGTGGGGGCTACAGATCACGCGGATTATTCGCGGTAAATCGGAGGCGGTGGTGTGGTCGCCGATCTCCCGAGGTGTCTCCGGGCAATTGACACAGTTTGGGGTGCTCGAAGGCCTGTCTGGATTGTCGACAAGCCGGAACCTCGAGATCCTGCCGCAGATCACCGGCGTCAGACTGGGGTCGTTGAATACGGAGTCTGGCGGGTTCACCGATCTGGACCCTGTCGGGGATATGGGCGTCGGTGTGAAGTACGGAATCACCCCGAACCTCACCGCCGACCTCACCTACAATCCAGATTTTTCCCAAATCGAGTCTGACCAGCCCCAGATCGAGACGAACCGCCGATTTCCGCTGTTTTTCCCTGAGCAGCGGCCGTTCTTTCTCGAAGGGCAGGAGATCTTCGCTACTCCGACGATCACAAACCTGCTACATACCCGGACGATCATTGACCCGCGGTTTGGGGCCAAGTTGACCGGGAAGGTGGGACGCACCACCATCGGCGTCGTCGCGGCCGACGACGAGGCAGCCGGGCGGTTCGACGATCGCAATGACCCACGATTTGGTACCACCGCCCAGACGTTCGTCGGGCGGGCCAGATACGACTTGTACGCCGAGTCGTACCTGGGCGCGGTCGTGACATCCCGGGAATTCGGCCACGAGTACAACCGTGTCGGCGGGGTGGACGGTCGCTTCCGTTTCGGGCGGACACATCGGGTCGGATTTCTGGCGGTCGCCTCGGACACGCGGAGTGACCTCGATGGCGACGAGCCGCTCAGTGGTCCGGTGATCGAAGCCGACTACACGCGGCAAGGCCGCAACCTGGGGTACGCTGCCTCCTACAGTAGCGTCGACCCGGACTTTCGCACCGGCACCGGCTTCTTGTCGCGCATCAATTATCGACAAGCGACCGCGAACGTGTCCTATCGGTGGTGGCCCGAGTCGGCCTTGATCACCTGGGGACCGACGGTCGAGTACCTACGGCTGTACAACCACGACGGCGTGCTGCAGGACGAGCAGCTGCAAGGCCGCGTGAGCATGTCGTTTCAGCGGAACATTTCGCTGAACGCCACCGTGAGTCGGGACCTCGAGCGGTTCAACGAGATCGACTTCCGGAAGAACAGCTACGGGTTGTTCGGAGTCATCAGCACACAGAGGGTGTCCCTGGTCGGTGGCTTCAACCAGGGTGACGGTGTCCTCTTTGGCGACAGCCCGTTCCTGGGCCGTACCACCAGCGGCAATTTCCTGCTTAGCGCCCGTCCGACGTCACGGTTGAGGGCCGAGCTCGTCGGCATTTTTAGCCAGTTCGTCGATCCGCGAGACAGTACCGAGGTCTTCGACGTCAAGATCTTCCGTACCCGCGCCACGTATCAGTTCACAAATCGGCTGCTTGTCCGTCACATCCTTCAGTACAACACTGCGGCTGTGACGTTCGGCAACAATCTGTTGCTTACCTACCGCATCAACTCGGGAACGGTCGCGTTTATCGGCTACGACGATCGCTTTCAACAAGGCTCGCTCATCGATGAGTTCCAGTCCACTGCGACCGCGTTGGTGCGAACCAACCGCGCGGTCTTCGCCAAGATCTCGTATCTGTTCCGGTACTAGCGGGTCGGAGCGGTTGGGATCGGCGGCGCGTCCATTCCAGGCGCGAGCGCGTCGAGACAACTACGCGCCGGTTGCACCAGCCGATTCGGGTGGTCGGTCCGGGCTCTGCATCGCCTTGAACCCGGCCCACACCATTCCCGCGAGCAGCATCGCCAGCAAGAGCCAGCCCATGGCGCCCGTGAACATCGCGCGACTGAACGCCGCCCAGGTGATCGGGAACTGGCTCAGCACTGCCCAGCGTTCGGTCATCCAGTGCCAGGACGTGTGCGCGACGAGGGCGGACAGCAGGATGGTGCCCATGCGCTCCGCGACGACGTAGCGAAACAGGACGTTCAGCGCAGGCACGAGCAGCAGGAGGACCAGCAACTGCCCGAGTTCCACGCCGATGTTGAACGCCAGGAGCGAGGTCAGCAGATGGGTTCCGGCGAATTGCAGCGTCTCACGCAAGGCGAATGAGAACCCGAAGCCATGCACGAGGCCGAAAATAAACGTGATCGCCCATCGACGCCGGGTCTCTGCGCCCACGATGTTTTCAAGCGCCATGTAGACGATAGACATGGCGATCAGGGTTTCCACCAGCGGTGGGAACCACAGCGCATCTGGGGCCAGGTTGTAGGCGGAGGCCAGCAATGTGAACGAGTGGGCAAGCGTGAAGGCCGTCACGATGACCGCGAGCGCGCGGATCCGGCGGAACGGAATAACGAGACAGGCCAGGAACAGCAAGTGGTCCGTGCCGTCAAGAATGTGCTCGAACCCCATGACCACGAACCGGAACGCCGCCTGATGCCAGCGGGGGTCCAAGCGCACCAACCCCGGGTCGCCGCGTAGCTCGAACGCGCGCTCGGCGCCGCCTGGTGGGAGAAACCGTAACACGGTGATGACCCGTAGTCCCATCCGTTCGAGGGTCGGTCGAATGGAGAACTCGGACTGGTCCGACTCGATCGGGTAGTCGAATAGCACGTCGAGCATCGCCTGTTGCCAGACGAGTTGCGTGCCAACCGGCAACAGCTCGCCTTGCACGTGTGCCAGCGCGCCCTCGTAGGTTTCGAAGTCAGGGTTGGACGGGAGCGATATCTTGATGGCGCTGATGGTGGGGGTGGCCAGCCGTGTGCCGTTCTCGAACAGCTGGACCTCCTGTCCCATCCACACCATGGCGGCGTCGTCGAATTCCGAACGGCTGCGCGCCCGCTCGAAGTCGAGGTAGCCAGGTCCGAGCGTCGGAAACACCATGTCCGACAGCGCTTCGAGGGGCACCCGAACGAGTAGCCGAAGCCGGTCGGCCTCCGGTTTTACGAAGGCCTGCACCGTCACGTCGCCCGGAATGTCGTGGGCCAATTGACGGGCAGGGAAGGCCAGAACAAGACCGGCGACTACCGCGGCCAGCGCCACCAAGCTTCCTGGGCGGACGATTTTGGGAGTTGTCATGGGTTCAAGATGGTGCGTGCGATCTCTGGGCGTCTGTCGGGCAGGCCGTCGATACTGCCAGCGCGACCGCCCGTTCCCGGCGTGTCCGCGGGGCTCATGTGAGAGCGTCGAAAATATAGCGCAATTCGCAGGGAATGCAAGTATACTGTCGCCTTCCGAGAGGACTTTCGGAGCCTCGACGTACGCGGGCTCTTGCGTTCGACTTACATGGAGGAATGCCGATGAATCGGAAGCAGCATCTACTTTTTGGATCCGCACTGGCGACAGCGGCGCTCGTTGTCGCGTGTGCCGGCGGCGCCCAGGAGTCCGGCGGCGGCGAGGAAGACATGGCTTCGGCGTCGATGCTGTCGCAGGATCCCAATGACGGTGTCCCGACCTTCGAAGTCGATCCGTTGTTCCCCAAGAACCTGCCGAACCACTGGCTGATGGGACCCACCATCGGGGTGGACGTCGACTCGCGCGACCACATCTGGGTGGTCCATCGCAATACGCCCGACAACTTCGTGCTCAACACCGAAATCGGCATGACTGCGGACCCACCGGTCGCGCAGTGCTGCCAGCCGGGTCCGCCTATTCTCGAGTTCGACCAGGAAGGCAACCTCGTGCAGGGCTGGGGCGGTCCGGGGACCGAGACCGGCGACTACACATGGCCGGGGTCGAATCACGGCATCACCATCGACGGGATGGACAACGTCTGGATCGGTGGCAATGGCGGACCGGACGCGCATGTGCTGAAGATGGACCGTCAAGGCAACTTCCTGATGCAGGTCGGCACGTCCGGTGCCCGCATGACCGGGCCGGTCAGCGAGCGGACCGGAGAGCCCACCGCACAGCGTGACAGTCTCTCGATGGACAGCTTCGGGCGCGTCGCGAAAATCGCGGTCGACAACGAAGCCAACGAGGCGTATTTCTCGGACGGTTACTTCAACCGCCGGATGGCGGTCGTCGACATGACCACCGGCGAGATGAAGCGGTTCTGGGGCGCCTACGGTAACGAGCCGGACGACGATGTCGACCTCGGTCGCTACGTCCGCGGCGACGAATCGACGTACTCGCAGTTCCGCGGCCCCGTGCACTGCGGCGAGATCGCGAACGACGGTCTGGTCTACGTGTGCGACCGTGGAGGCGACCGCGTCCAGGTCTTCCAAAAGGACGGCACCTACGTGTCCGAGCACTTCTACGCGCCCGACACGCTCTCGCAAGGGTCCACCTGGGACATCGACTTCTCGCACGACCCCGAGCAGAAGTGGATCTATCTGGCTGACGGTCAGAACATGAAGGTCTACATCATCGAGCGCGAGACCATGGAAGTGGTGACCGCCTTCGGCGACGGTGGGCGTCAGCCTGGCATGTTCTTCGCCGTCCACAGCATCGCCGTCGACTCGATGGGGAACATCTTCACGACCGAGACCTACGAGGGTTCGCGGCTGCAGAAGTTCACGTTCAAGGGCTATGCTCCGGTGCCGGCTGGTGCCGAGGGTGAGAACAGCCAGGGCGTGCTCTGGCCGACCACCAACTAGGTTGACGGGCAGATGATTGCTCGTCGGTAGTACTCCGGCCGGCCCGCCATTGAGGTGGGCCGGCCGTTCGTTTGTACCTCGATGTCTGGGCGAACCGCGGTGGCTGCGTGGTATCACCCGCGCGATTTCTCGAGACCGTACGGGTCCGCATTTACTTGGAGGTGTCATGCGTCGCTCTGGAGTGCTTTGCGTGCAGCGGGTGGCTGTCGCCCTTGGTGTCCTGCTCTTCGCCGGAACGGGCAGCGTGTTGGCGCAGGATCTGACCGAAGAATCCTACGGGCCGATGATGGGCGAGGTCCGGCTCCTTGTCGGCGACGTCTCGCAATACATCGACAATCGCTACTGGCCTGAACTGGGCGAAGCTCTCGACAAGTTGTTCCCGGAATTCCGGCGCATGGAGGCGTTTTGGACCGCGCGTGGCAACGACGGGGCCGTCGAAATCGTCGGGAACGGGATCGCGGCCCTCAGAGAGCTCGGGCAGGCTGGCATTGCCATGGAGGTGCCGCCGGCGCGAGCCGGGCTCGCGAACCTGCAAGCCGTCTGCGGGTCGTGCCATGAGGCCCACCGGGAGGCCGACGGCGATGGTTTCAAGATCAAAGCCGGATCCTGACCGCCGAGACTGACGGCAACGACTGGAACACTGGGGGAACGAGAGCCGAAGGCGGCTCTCGTTCCCTTTTGTCTGTACGTCCGACGGTGTACGCTTGGCGCGAGCCCCGAATCCGCCCGAGGAGAGTACGGTCGCGGTGCCGGTTGCCCAAAGAAGTCGAGCGCCAATGACGATGACGACGCGCACACCGTCGGGGTGGTGGAAGCCCGCAGCCGCTGGGGTGCTGGCGGCCATAGTGGTGGGCACCCCCGTGGCCGCGGAGGTCATCCGGTTCGACATTACCTCGCGCGAGCCGTTCGGTGAGGACGTCTCCTCGAAGCGTGGCCCCTACGAGCGGATTCGCGGCGTAGTGGTCTACTCTCTCGACCCCTCGGATGAGGCGAATGCCCGCATCGTGGATCTGGATCTGGCCGCGACCGACGGACAGCGCCACGTGCAGTTCTACGGTGACGTCGAGATCATCGTGCCGGTGGATCGGGCACAGGCACAGCCCACCTTGCTCTACGTCGTCAACAATCGCGGACGGCGGACATGGGGAGCAGAACCGTTCTTCCTCAGCCGCGGCTATGTGACGGTATCGAGCGGCTGGATCGCCCAGGTCCCGCTGGCCGGGGGCGGCCTGCGGCTTGAGGCTCCGATAGCCCTCGACCCGGATGATGGCATTCCAATCGTCGGGATGGTCCGGGCTGAGCTGTCGACCGACGTCGCGACCGACCGGCTTCCGGTGTCGAACCAACTCGCCTTTGAGCCGGTTGTTGGAAACCTGGCGGACGCCACCTTGACCAAGCGGTTGCGCGAGGCTGATCCGCCAGAGCCGATCCCGCGGGCGGCCTGGAAGTTGGGGGTGCGCTACGACGGGCGCGACGCCGGCAGCGGTCTCGTCGATCTCGAAATGACGCTCAATGGTGGATTTCAGCCGGGATGGATCTACGAGCTGGTGTACGAGGCTCGGGGATCGGTCGTGCAGGGCACCGGTTTCGCGGGGATGCGCGACCTGGTCTCCTTTCTCAAGCACGACGTCTCGGAGAGAAACCCGCTGCGTGACCTGAACGGCATTCCTGTGGTGGACCGGGTCATTGCGCAAGGGTTGTCGCAGAGCGGTCGCGCGCTGCGGATGTTCCTGTACGAGGGGTTCAATACCGATGCGCAGGGACGCCAGGTGTTCGACGGCTTGATGCCGACCATCGCCGGTGCGGGGCAGGGCTTTTTCAACCACCGTTTTGCGTCGCCTACCAGAGCTGCCACACAGCACGGAGGCCACCTGTACCCGGCTGATTTGTTTCCATTTACGTATGGTGAGGAGACGGACCCGTTTTCCGGTCGGACCGACAGTTTGCTGGGCCGCGCTCGGGCCGATGGCACCGTGCCCAAGGTGATGCACCTGGATACGTCCTCTGAATACTGGCATCGGGCGGGGTCGCTGGTGGTTACCGATCCGCTGGGTGAACGCGATACCGTGCTGCCGCCAGAGGTGCGGGTGTATGTGTTCGGAGGCGCGCAGCACAGCCCGGCCACCGGGCCCTCGGCGCGCGGACAGCAGCCCGCGAATCCCAATAACTATCGACCGCTCCAGGAGGCCCTGTTTCTCGCCATGGACCAGTGGCTGACGGACGGGATTGCGCCTCCACCGAGTGTGCACCCTCGGGTCATGGACGGCACGCTGTTGCCATGGGAGGCGGAGGCTGTTGGCTGGCTGCCGATTCCTGGTGTGGTCTATCCAACCGTGATTCAGCAGCCGGAGTTCCTGGACTACGGCGATGCGTTCGACCGAGACCGGCGTATCGACGTGCATCCGCCGCGACGGAGCGGAAACCGGTACGGCGTGAGGGTGCCGGCGCTCGACCGCGACAACAACGAGCGCGGTGTACTGCGGCTTCCCAGGGTCAGCGTGCCGGTGGCGACCTACACTGGATGGAATTTGCGGCACCCGGATATCGGTGCGCCGACCGAGCTGCTGGATCTGAATGGCAGTCGGATTCCGTTTGCGCCCACGGCCGTCGAACGCGCACGGGTCGGCGACCCGCGCGAGTCGGCCGCGGAGCGCTATGCCGGGTTTGACGCCTACAAGGCGCAATACCTGGTCGCTGGCGAGCAGCTGGTCGCGGACCGGTATCTGCTGCAGGAGCATCTCCCGGCCCTCGAGGCCATTGCCGACGAACAGCGCACGCTGTTCGCGGACCCGTAATCTTCCCCAATCGTCCACCGTGTGAGGGTCTGGACTGTCATGAGCGTTCGAGGTCAGAAGTCGTGTGTTGTCACTGTGTGGCTCCTGCTGGCGAGTCACGGGCTCGCGGCGCAGGAACTACCGACCGCGCCGCCGGCGCAACTGGGGCTCTCCGCAGCCCGTCTCGAGCAAATCGGTCTGCTCGTCGAGGACGCGGTCGACCGACAGGAAGTCGCCGGCGCCGTCACCCTTGTGGCTCGACTGGGACGGGTGGCGCATCTGGAGGCCGTCGGCTGGCGCGATGTTGAAGGCCAGTCGCTGATGGAGACGGACACGCTCTTCCGGATCGCCTCCATGACCAAGGCGGTGACGAGCGTGGCCGCGATGCAGCTGTATGAGTCAGGCGTCCTCATGCTGAGCGACCCGGTGTCGAAGTATCTGCCGGCGTTCGCGGAGATGGAGGTGCTGACGGCGTCCCCAGACGGGGGCGAATCGACGCTGGAGCCGTTGCGTCGTCCGATCACGATCCGCCACCTGCTGACCCATACCTCCGGTCTCAGCTACCGGTTTCTTGCTCCCCCGTCGCTGGCCGCCAGGTATATCGATGCGAACATCACGGATGGGTTGAGCCAAGCTGAGGGCACGATCGGCGAGATGGTCGACCGTCTCGCCGATCTCCCACTGCTGCACCAGCCTGGCGAGCGTTTTACCTATAGCCTGGGAGTCGACGTGCTTGGTCGGGTCATTGAAGTCGCGACCGGTCAGACGCTCGCGGACTACGTGACAGCAGAAATTTTCGACCCATTGGGCATGGCGGACACATCGTTCTTCAAGGACCCGTCCGAGGCTGCGCGCTTTGCGTCACTGTATGCGCCAGTCGGCAACGGTATCGTCAAGGTGACGGAGCAGCCGGTGGTGAGTCCTGACCAGCGAACCATCTACTCGGCCGGATATCCGTATGGTGAGACGCAGCGCTATTTTTCGGGTGGAGCGGGGCTGACCTCCACGATCTCAGACTACGCGCGTTTGCTGCTGGCACTTCTGAACGGTGGCGAGCTTGAGGGGACGCGCATCCTGGGACGTCGGACGGTTCAGCTGATGACACGCGATCACCTGGTGGGTCTCGGCGTACCCCCAGGAGGACAGCAGTTCGGTCTCGGATTTGCCATCTCGGACGAGCGTGGTGTCACCGGGGGGCCGAGGTCCAAGGGCGCGTTCGGCTGGCTCGGATTCTTCAACACGGTCTATTGGGTCGACCCGGCAGAGCAGCTGGTGGCGATCATCATGACGCAGCTGTATCCCAGCAATCAGTCGCAACTCACCGATAAATTTGAAGTCGCCGTCTACAGCGCCATCCTCGACTAGGTTTTGCCCGACGAGGCGCTAGCCTGGACTTCGTCGTTGCCTCGGTCACAGACCGCCTGTCTGCTCCCTCGTCACGCCTTGCCAGGCAGGCGCCTCGTCGGGCATGACGAGGCCGTCGCTCGGGTCGACCGGCTAGCCGATTGATAGCAGCTCTATGTCGAAGACCAGTAACGCGTTGGGCGGGATGCCAGGACGGCCACGGGCGCCATACGCGAGTTCGGCCGGGATCCAGAACCGGCGTTTCTCTCCGACCACCATCAGTTGCACGCCTTCCGTCCAGCCGGCAATGACGCCGTCGAGCGGAAATCTGGCTGGTTGGCCGCGCTCCACCGAACTGTCGAACTGAGTACCGTCCGTGAGCCAGCCGGAGTAGTGGACGACGACGTTCTCTCTCGCGCCGGGGTGCGTGGTGCCGTCGCCGGCGGCGATCAGCTTGTGTGTGAGACCGGAGGCCGTCGTGGTCGCGTCGGCCGGTGGCGCGGCGACGTTGTCGGGAACCTGAGGAGCCTGCGCTGCCGCTGCTGCCGCCGCGAAACCGAGGACGAACATGGCGCTGGCCACCAGTTCGGGACCACACGCACGAATCAATGTCATCATGAGCAAGATCTTATACTACGAAGAATGGCGGACAGATGCGGATCCCCGGTGAGTGTGGAATGACACAAGTCATGGCGGGGCGCCGGTGCGCGGGTATCGCGCTGGCGCTATGTTTCGTGGGGCTGGCGGCGTTGCCCGCGGTGGCGCAGGAGCCCGCCGACGGGCAGCGGTTCTGGCCGCAGTGGCGCGGGCCTGACGGCACGGGTGTGGCGCCGCACGCCGACCCGCCGACCTCGTGGAGCGAGTCGTCCAACATTCGGTGGAAGGTGGAGATCCCAGGACTGGGCTCTGCCAGCCCCGTTGTCTGGGGCGATCGTGTGTTCGTGCTGACTGCGGTGCCGGTGGGTGATGAAGTGTCGTCGGATGATGGTCTCTTTACCCGCCTCCGCCGCCGTGTCACAGGGGGCACCGGGGCATCCCGCGCCCAGCAGTTCGTGGTCCTCGCGCTCGATCGCCGTGACGGGTCGCTGGTGTGGGAGCGCGTCACGCACGAGGAGGTTCCCCACGAGGGGAGGCACCAGACGGGTACCTGGGCCTCGCCATCCGCCGTAACGGATGGAGAGGTCCTGTGCGCGTTCTTCGGGTCTCGTGGACTGTATTGCTACGATCTGGACGGCCAGCCCCTGTGGGAGACCGACCTGGGTGACATGCGCATCCGGATGGGGTTCGGCGAGGGAGCGTCGCCCGTGTTGTACCAGGACCTGCTGATCGTGCTGTGGGATCACGAGGGCGATTCGTTCATTGCCGCGTTCGACAAGCACACCGGCCGCGAGCGGTGGCGCACACCGCGGGATGAAATGACCTCGTGGAGCACGCCGCTGGTCGTCGAACTGGACACGGGCGCGCAGGTGGTGACCAGTGCTACTGGCGGAGTGCGGGCGTACGACGTGGACACCGGCGCGCTGGTGTGGGAGGACGAAGGGGTGACCCTCAATGCCATTCCGTCGCCAGTCTCGGCCGACGGTGTCGTGTTCGTGACCAGTGGTTATCGTGGCAACCGTCTGGCCGCTATCGATCTGACGTCGGCGCGCGGCGACATCACCGACACTGACGCAGTGCGCTGGTCATCGGAGCGCGATACCCCGTATGTCCCGTCGCCCGTGCTCCATGACGGTCTGCTGTATTTCTTGAAGAGCAACAACGGCATCTTGACGAGCCTGGACGCCGACAGCGGGTCGCTGCACTATGGCCCCGCACGTCTGGCTGGCATACGCAGTGTGTACGCGTCGCCGGTCGTCGCCAGAGACCGCTTGTATGTGACGAGTCGGGAAGGGACGACCGTCGTCCTGCGTACCGGACCGACGCTTGAGATTCTGGCGACCAACACGCTGGATGACGAATTCGACGCCTCGGCCGCGATGGTTGACGGCGAATTGTATCTCCGAGGCGCGCGTGCGCTCTATTGCATCGCGGAGGACTGATCGACGGGGCGCGGGAGCGGAGGAGACACTCCTCGGCTCAACCGCATCGGCCGACAGTGGCTCGATATTCCGGGACAACAGGTCACGCGCGTGAGAATCACCTACATTACAGCCGGCGCGGGAGGGATGTACTGCGGGAGTTGCCTGCGCGACAACGCGCTGGCGACCGCGTTGAGCGGCCGTGGTCACGACGTCACCCTGTTGCCGCTCTACACACCCACTCGGACCGACGAGCCCAATGTCAGCGAGTCCCGGGTGTTTTTTGGCGGCATCAGCGTGTTTCTCGAGCAGTACATCTCGCTGTTTCGCAAGACGCCCTGGCTAGTCGATCGGCTGTGGGAGTCACCCCGTCTCCTGCGAGCGGTGGCGAGTCGAGCGGTCGAGACCAAACCGGCCCAGTTGGGAGCCCTGACGGTGTCGGTGCTGGAGGGCGCCCACGGTCATCAGCGCAAAGAGCTCGACAAGCTGGTGAGTTGGTTGAAAGACCAACCGCGTCCCGACGTGCTCGACATTTCCAATTCCATGCTGATCGCGATCGCCGGTCCACTCAAAGAGGCGTTGGGATGCCCCATCAACTGCACCTTGCAGGGTGAGGACATCTTCATAGACGGGCTACTCGAGCCGTTTAGGTCGCGTTCGAAGGCACTCATCCGATCGCACCTCCAGCATGTCGATTCGTTCGTCGCGGTGAGCGATTACTACGCGGGCCACATGGCGCAGTATCTGGGTATTCCCGGCGCGAAGATGCACGTCGTCCCGCTTGGCGTCAGCCCGGATACGTTCACGCCCGTGTCAGACCGCGCGTCGGCGCCGTTCACGCTGGGCTACCTGGGCCGAATCGCGCCAGAGAAGGGCTTGCATCTTCTGGTCGACGCCTATCGCAACCTGCGAGAGCGGGGCGCGCTAACGGACTGCCGCATTGAGGTCGCGGGCTACCTGGGTGGCGAGCATGTGTCGTATTGGCAATCGATTGAGCGAGAGGTCAAGGCCTGGGGCCTCGAGGGCGAGATTCAGTATCGAGGTGAACTCGATCTGGGTGAGAAAGTCCGCTTCTTGCAGTCGCTCGACCTGTTTGTCGTGCCCGCGACCTACGATGATCCGAAAGGGATGTCGCTGATCGAGGCGATGGCCTGCGGCGTGCCTGTCGTGGCGGCTCGTCGCGGCTCCTACACCGAAGTGCTGGAACGAACCGGCGGCGGGGTGCTGGTGACACCGGACGATCTCCCGGCCCTCGAAGAGACACTG